>JARFRH010000107.1 GCA_029287355.1 Maribacter sp.
GGAAAAAATGAGTAAAAGCAAAGGAAACCTAATCAATATTTTTCAATCCGATAAGAAACTGCGTAAACAACTGATGGGTATACGCTCGGATAGTACACCCATGGAAGCCCCTAAAAATCCGGATACGGATACTACTTTCGCACTATATAAAATACTTGCTTCCGAAGCACAAACGGCAGAGATGCGAGCCAACTATAGGGCTGGCCATTTTGGATACGGACATGCGAAACAAGCTTTATATGAAGTTGTTCTTGAAAAATTCGGTGGTTTTCGTGAAAAATTCGAGTATTACATGAACCATCTTAATGAGGTTGATGATGCGCTGACCCTCGGAGCGGAAAAAGCCAAAAAAGTGGCAGATCAAGTCCTAGAAAGGGTTCGGAGCAAGGTTGGATACTGAATTATTACAATAGCTTTTTCTTTCAATTCTAATTTTCACTTCGTAACTTGATTCATCATATCCATCCTATTATGAATCAATTTTATCATATCGTTCTTATCATTTTATGCCTGGTAAACTTTCCCCAATTTACTAGTGCCCATACGACCATCAAGAAGAATGCAGGACTTAAGTATTTCCAAACGCAAGAAGGGCCTATAAATGGTAAAGTTGTAGATAAAATTACTGGTGAGGTTATACCCTATTGCAGCATCGCCTTGGCATCGTCTTCTATAGGAACGGCCACCAACGAACTAGGAGAATTTGTTCTAACCGTTGAGAGCTTGCCCGTCAAACTGGTATTCTCACATTTGAACTATGCCCAGTTTAGCCAAGAAATTTCTGAAGTTTCCGATCTAATTATATCACTTGAACCCTTAACAACCCTACTGGAAGAAGTTGTAGTCAAAGCGTCAAAAAAAGACGTTTTTGCACAAGAGCTGGCAAAGAAAGCTATTGCAAGAGCCTTTGGATCCCAGGAACAAAAAAAATATGCCCGAGCCTTTTACCGACAAAAAACGAAGAACGGGGATGATTATTCAGAATTCTCGGAAATCTTCTATGATATTCGATATAGCAGTTCTGGCATAGAAGATTGGAATATTTTCGAAGGGCGTTATGCCCTGAAGAATGAAGCTATACGCAATAGAAATTACACAGCGTTTTCTAGATTCTTACGACCCATTCAGCCTGATACTGAAGAATTGATATTTCCCTTGAATCCAAATCTTGATATTTATTATAATGTAAGTGTAATCGATATTCTGGAATCGGAAAAAGACCGAATAGCCATTGTCAAATTTGACCCTATAAACCAGAATAAATCCCCAAAATTTAACGGCGAGGTATATATCGATACTAAGACATTCGAAGTGTTGAAAATCAGTGGCACACTGGCAAGAGATGATCTTGCCTTAGTTAAACTAGACACAAAGGATAGTTATTGGAAGGATTATAGCTTAGGGTATGAAATCGTCTATAAACGCGATACCAATTCCAAATTGGTACTCGATTATATCAATATAGAACAAGAATTCGATTATTATAAAGACGATAGGTTTCAATACCATACTGCAACCATTTCAAATTTGACCTTCTATGAGCACTATTCACAAACATCACGAAAAAGATTGGGAGGCAGGCTTCAGAGAAATCAAAGTGACTGGCAAAATTTAGATGATATTGGGTACAACGAACAGTTCTGGGCCGACAATCCGGTGGTGCGAAGAACACCTGTTGAAGAAAAAGTAATTAAGGCGTTTGAAAAAGATAAGGCCTTCAGTTCTATCTTTCTAAACAGTGCTGAAAATATTGCACTATTGGCATCCAATATATCAGAAGAACCTTTTATCAAAGAATTGGGTGCCAATATTAATTTATACAACAATTATAACCCTGTTGAAAAGGTATATCTTCATACCGACAAGGAATTGTATGCCACAGGAGAACCTTTGTGGTTCAGTGGTTACGCGGTCATTGGCCCTTACCATCAATACACAGCGGCCAGCAAAGTTCTTCAGGTTGATTTGATAGGTCCAAATAATAAGATTATTGAATCACAGACCAAAGAATTAATTGACGGGCGGGCTTCTGGTGTAATTGAACTGCCTAAGTCACTGCCAAAAGGGATTTATCAATTGCGATCCTATACCCAGTGGATGCGAAACTTTGATCCGGACTTCTTTTTTACAAAAAAATTGAAAATTCTCAGTTCTCGTAATGAGAATCAAAATCCGGTAAAAAATGATCATACCATCGATCTTCAGTTTTTGCCCGAAGGAGGGCATTTAATCACCGGGTTAACAACTAAGGTTGGCTTTAAGGCCACAGATGAGCAAGGCACTGAATTATCGGTAAAAGGGCGCGTGCTTAATTCAAAAGGCAAGCCTGTAGTTGCTTTTAGTACTTTCGACCGTGGGGCAGGATTCTTTCAAATCTTGCCAGAACTTGGCGAAAAATATACAGTAGAATTAAATGATGGGTCGCAATACCCATTTCCAGAGGTTTTAAACGATGGTTATACCATGACAGTAAATAATTTAAACGATAAGAATATCCGGGTAATTGTACAGGCAAGTCCTTCCCTACAAGAGGGCAGTTTTTATGTTGTAGGCGACATAAGACAACGAAAATACTATCAGGGAAGATTTGAATTTAGTGAAAATGGGAAGCTCAATTTTGAAATACCGAAAAGTAATATGCCAAGTGGAGTATTGATGCTTACTCTTTTTGACCAAAATGAAAAGCCTCGATGTGAACGCGCCGTATTTGTCAACAATCAAGAAGATTTGGTCATCACCACAAAAATACGCAGCCAAAATCTTACTAAAAGAAGCCCCATAAAACTCGATTTGAAAGTGACCGATGCCTTAGGCAGGCCTATTTCTGCAAACTTATCGATGGCAGTATCCGATAATGACCAAGTAGGAAAAACCTATAATTCCGGTAATATTCTCACCCACTTGTTATTGGAGTCAGAGCTTAATGGTCGTATTACCGACCCAGGTTCTCTTTTTAAGGATGAGGAAAGATCAACTTTGAATCAACTAGATCTAGTCATGTTGACTCATGGATGGCGCAAATTTCCTTGGCAAGAGGTTTTGCAGGGTCGAAATTCAAAAAAAGAATTATCTTTTTCCAAAGGTCTTCTTTTATCCGGCGTTGCACAAACACCATATGGCAATCCATTACCCAACGCATCACTAAATATAATTGCAAAATCTGGGAATGATGTTGGAATGTACTCTGCAACAAGTGAACTAAATGGTTCATTCTCAGTACCCAATTTCAATTTTGAAGGAGACACAGAACTTGTTTTCAACGCCTTTGATCTAAAAAACAAAGCGGTGGACGTTAAAATAGACCTGGATAAAAATCCAATCCCTGTGCCGGCACCTACTTATACAGGGACTTCGAAACTAACCCCATCGAATGAAACTGAGGAATACCTTGAAATTGCCAATACTCGAAATCGATTTGATGCGCTCTATGATTTTGATAAAGTCACTAACTTAGACGAAGTGGTCGTTACCGATAAAAAAATTGAAAAGTCTAGAAACGAATCTCCTTCCACCTATGGGCAAACCCCTGACGCGACTGTCTATGCGGACGATTATAAGGGTTTTCAGAGCGTACTACAATTGGTAAGTCTATTTAATGGCGTAACAGTAAGTGGTAACATTGTGAGCATACGCAACCAAGGCCCGCCATTGTGGGTACTCAATGGGATACCCATCAGTAACAACAACCCTTCACCGATAGACTTAGCCGTTGAAAGACAAAACCAAGAAAGAAATTCAAGACAAGGCTCAGGTGATGCAAGACCTGTGCAATTGGGTTTGTCCATGGAACAAGCAATGGCTCAAAGCCCAGCGCCTACGTTTATTGCAACCATGGATACGTTCGCCGTAGAAAGAATCGAAATTCTTAAGGGACCATCAGCTGCTATTTATGGTTCTAGGGGGGCCAACGGGGTCATTCTAATCTATACCAAAAGAGGCACAGGCACTGAACCTATATTGGCACCTGACTTTACAGTCACAGGCCATAGCGTCACTAGGGAATTCTATTCGCCTAAATATGATGTTACTGAAGAAAGACATAAGGCTCCTGACTATAGGGCCACTCTATATTGGAACCCATCCATCACGACGGATAGTGAGGGAAAGGCCTCTGTTGAGTTTTTTAACTCCGATACGGCAAAAGAAATACAGGTTTCAATCGAAGGTCTGTCTGACTATGGAATGCCAGGTACGTATTTGGAAAGTTTCGGGAATAAAAATTAATACCCTGCTATTGTTCAATAGCCAATAATTCAACTTCAAAAATCAAGGCAGCATAAGGAGGAATCTCTCCACCTCCCGCACCTCGTGGGCCATAGGCCAGATCTTGAGGGATAAACAATTTCCATTTCGAACCTACTGGCATCAATTGCAAGGCCTCTGTCCATCCCTTTATGACTCCGGTTACGCCAAAAACAATAGGTTCGCCACGTTCTACGGAGCTATCGAATATTTTTCCATCGAGCAACATACCCGTATAATGCACTTTTACTTTATCCGCGGAGGTTGGAATTGGCCCCTCGCCTTTCGTCAAGATTTCATATTGAAGACCGCTTTCGGTTGTGACTATGTTTGCTTTTTTGCCGTTCTCAGCTAAAAAACGTTCGCCCTCGGCACTTTTTTCCTTAGCAACGACCTCCTGTCTTGTGGCAATGGTGGTTTGAACTAAGCGTTGTGCTTCCTCAAGAGGCATTTTTTCTTGTTCTAACATAACATCTTCCATAGCCGTAGCAAATGAAGTATAGGACAAGGAATCAAAACCCATGTTTTTCAGATTGGCCCCCATCCCCAACCCAAAGGCGTAGCTGAATTTTTGTTGTTCATCTTCGAGGTTGACCTCTTTTTCAGCTTGCATTTTATCGAGTTGTACTTGCATTTCAGCCGTCTTCGATTTTAATTCTGCTACTTGTTCTATGAGGTCTTTCTTCTTTTGGGAAAATCCTAACGCACCTAATAAAAGTATGGTTATAACTACTAAAAAAGTCTTATTCATTTGATCCTGATTTTGTGCGAAAATAGTCAAAATTGACAAATTAAATTGAAGGAACTCTTTTAGGCGAAACCGACTTGACAGTCTGTTTTGA
>JARFRH010000134.1 GCA_029287355.1 Maribacter sp.
CTTTTATTTTCGCCGGTCAGGTGCTCTGGAGTTGCTTTCTTGGTCTCGTCTTTTTTCTTCGCTTCTTCGTCTTTATTTGCTTCTTCGCTCATAAATTATAAGGTTGTAATTACTTCAAATTTTGCAATCTTACAAATATACGGAATACCCTATGGAATAAGGAATTTACCCCATTTTTAAGAAGGCAAGTTATCAACAAAAAATGTGAAAAAAGCGACAATGAAAATGACCTTAAATTACATCATTATTCTTTAGATTTTTCGTAACGTTCATTGGACAGAACCGGGTATACAGCATATTAAATAATAGTAAAAGTCCCACCTCGCAGCGGGACTCATTGACTAATTAAAATAAAAACTGAACAAAAACAGTATTTATTGCCGTAATCGGATTACCCGAATATTTTCTAATATGCGTCTTCATGAACATTTGCAATCGCCCTACCAGAAGGGTCGTTCATGTTTTTGAATGCTTCGTCCCACTCCAGTGCAATTTGCGTACTACAGGCCACGGAAGCCTCTTGTGGTACGCATAATGCAGCCGCGTCGGAAGGAAAGTGTTCTTCGAAAATAGAACGATAATAGAATTCCTCTTTAGAAGTTGGTGTTTGAATAGGGAAACGGAACTTGGCATTGGCCAATTGTTCATCCGAAACTTCCTGATTTACAACTTCTTTCAAGGTATCGATCCAACTATAACCAACACCATCTGAAAACTGTTCTTTTTGACGCCACGCAACACTTGCCGGTAGCATATCTTCAAAGGCCTTCCGCACTACCCATTTTTCCATACGTTCACCATTGATCATCTTATCTTGAGGATTGATACGCATAGCAACATCCATAAATTCTTTGTCCAAGAATGGAACTCGACCTTCAATACCCCAAGCGGCCAAAGATTTATTGGCTCTCAGACAATCATACATGTGTAATTTACTTAGCTTTCTAACGGTTTCTTCATGAAACTCCTGGGCGTTTGGAGCTTTATGAAAATAAAGATAACCGCCAAATAACTCATCAGCACCTTCACCTGAAAGTACCATTTTGATTCCCATTGATTTAATGACTCTTGCCATTAAATACATCGGTGTTGAAGCACGAATGGTAGTGATATCATACGTTTCCAAGTTATAAACTACATCTTTGATAGCATCCAATCCTTCTTGAATTGTAAATTTTATCTCATGATGCACAGTGCCGATATGATCCGCTACTATTTGCGCAGCTGCTAAATCCGGAGAGCCTTCCAAACCTACTGAAAAAGAGTGCAATTGAGGCCACCAAGCATCGGTAGTATCATCAGATTCTATTCGCTTTTGGGCATATTTTTTAGCAATTGCCGAAGTTACCGAAGAATCTAATCCTCCAGAAAGCAAAACCCCATAAGGCACATCTGACATTAACTGACGGTGCACCGCTGCTTCTAGGGCCTCTTTGATTTTCTGAATACTGGTTTCGTTATCCTTTACGGCATCATACTCCATCCAATCGCGGGTGTACCATTTTTTTAGTTCGCCATCACTACTATGTAAGTAATGGCCAGGAGGAAATAATTCGATTTTGGTACAGGTACCCTCCAAAGCCTTTAGCTCAGAAGACACATAGAAGGTGCCGTTTTGGTCCCACCCCATATACAAGGGAATAATGCCCATATGGTCTCTGGCGATGAAATACTCGTCTTTTTCGGCATCATAAATAGCAAAGCCAAAAATACCGTTCATCTCATCTAAGAATGAAGTCCCCTTTTCTTTGTAGAGTGCCAAAATCACTTCACAATCAGACTCAGTCTGAAAATCGTAGTTGCCTTCAAACTGTTTTCTTAATTCTCGATGATTATAAATTTCTCCGTTGGCCGCTAAAATCAACTTCCCATCAGGACTCAACAAAGGCTGTTTTCCCGATGCGGGATCAACAATTGCCAAACGCTCATGGGCCAAAATGGCCTTTTCATCGGCATAAATACCGCTCCAATCCGGGCCTCTGTGCCGCACCTTTTTTGACATTTCCAATAACTGGGGGCGCAATACTTCGGTACTTTGCTTCACATCAAACGCACATACAATTCCACACATAACAATTAATTATATCAATTTAGACTACAAATATCACTTTAAACTTTCAGTTATAAAACATAAATCGCCTAATTGATTATATATTGAAATCAAATACCAATTTAATCAGTAAATATGATGCTCCGATATTCGTTTATTACCATAAAATAAGGTATTCTGTAAGTAGGGTGAAATTTAACGACTCTTTAGGAAAGAATGGCTGGAATTCACATTAGTTTTAGCCTATAAAAACTAAACATATTATGAAAAATGTATTTACCATTGCCTTCATGGCAATCGCTTTGGCTTTTTCTGTAGAAGCCAGCGCACAAGATTTCGCAGGATTGGATAAAAGTCCGATGGATGCTGCAGCTTTTCCGTCAAGCTATAAAGTTTCGGACAAAGCTGTTCGTATTACCTATAGTAGACCTCAATTGAAGGGTCGTTCTATGTCAGATTTGGCTCCGGCCGGAAAAGTTTGGCGAACGGGAGCAAATGAAGCTCCTGAGATAACCTTCTATAAGGATGCTAAAGTTGGAGGAACCGCCATTTCTGCAGGAACATATTCTTTATTTACAATTCCCGGGGAGGGAGAATGGACCATAATTTTGAATAAGAACCTGAACCAATGGGGTGCTTATTCTTATGATGAAGGTGCTGATCTAGCTAGAATTAAGGTGGCGGCAACATCTGATGGAAAATCTTTAGATGAGTTTTCAATCACCTTCAAGGAGGTAGAAGGTGGTGCTCATATGATTATGGGATGGGGCTCAACTCGGGTTGCCGTTCCGATGATCTTTTAAAGTTCTTTTATACCCTTACATTAAAACCGAAGCCCCATTCATGGCTTCGGTTTTTTTATACCCTATAAATAGTAGTTCTTGTACAATGGACTAAGTTTTTCGAAAAGAATTGCGCATTCAAGATAGAACAGTACTGTTGAGGATTCGCATTTTCCTCTTTAAAGTTGCCTTTTAGAAAGTCCCTTGAGTTTTCATAGGTAAGAATCAAGCATATCGTGGGAGGCACAAACTAATCTATCTAGGAATACCATCGATATAGGTGAGTTCTGCCTTGATGAAGGGGATTTCTTTTAAGGGTACGGTCATCATATCTTTGTCGTAGATGGTGAAATCTGCAAACTTACCAATCTCTATACTTCCCTTTTCATTTTCCTCAAAATTCGAATAGGCTGCCCAAATGGTCATTCCCCTCAGCGCTTCTTCTCTTGAAAGTGCATCTTTCATTTGATAACCGCCCCTCGGATTTCCATCGAGATCTATACGACCAACTGCCGCATAAAAAGTTAGAAAAGGACTCACTTGTTCCACAGGAAAATCAGTGCCCAATGCCACCATTCCAGCATTATTCAATAGGGTTTTATAGGCGTATGCCCCTTTCACCCTTTCAGAACCCAGACGATTCTCTGCCCAATACATATCACTAGTAGCATGTGTAGGTTGGACGGATGGAATTATTCCGTTTTTAAAATAATCGAAATCCATATCATCCAATACTTGGGCATGCTCAACCTTCCAACGCCTATCGGCTTTTCCTGCTAGTGCTTTTTCGTATGCCCTCAATACAACCGCATTGGCAGAATCGCCAATAGCATGGGTATTCATTTGGTATTTGGTTGCCGCAATACGCACAGCCAATTCGCCTATTTCGGAAACTGGAGTGATCATGGTACCGACATGACCTGGTTTATCCGAATAGGGTTTTTTAAGTGCCGCTCCCCTAGATCCAAGTGCTCCATCAGCATATACTTTGACCGAACGTACATTAAGTCTATCGGTTTTAATCGGGCCCTTATCCAAATAGTAATCCAAATTTTCTGAATTGTTGCTTATCATAGCATATACTCGAATCGTCAGTTCACCGGCCTGTTGCAAACTATCGATCAATTCTATTGTCGATCTTTCAAGCCCTGCATCATTGACCGTAGTAAGTCCCATATTGAGACAAAGGCGTTCTGCATCTTTTAGCGCCTTGATTTCATCATTCAGACTTGGAGATGGCATCACCGCATCTACGAGTGCCATAGGTTTGTCTACCAAGACACCTGTAATACCAGAGTAACCGCCCGTCCATTTTTTAACGATCTCACCACCATCTACTTTTGTACTCCAATCGATTCCGGCCATTTCCAAGGCCTTTTGGTTCACCAAATAAGCATGTCCGTCAACCCGCTCCAACACAACAGGAATATCAGGATAAAGTGCATCAAGCTCTGTTTTAGTCGGAAACTCTTTCTGCTCCCAATCGTTTTGATCCCATCCCCTGCCGCGGATAAAATCTTTGGGATTCTCTTTATGAAACTGTTGCACTCTTTGTAAAACCTCATCGAAACTTTTAGCACCTACGAGGTCTACTATCTGTTGTGCCATACCTAAACTATAGAAATGACAGTGTGCATCGAAAATCCCCGGTGTTATCGTACGGCCATCGGCGTCGACTAGTTGATTCGAGGTATATTTGGCCCTGATTTCATCAGTAGAGCCTACGGCAACGAATTTTCCATTATGAACCGCCAAGGCTTCCGCTTTTGAAAAACCTTCGTCAACCGTATAGATGTTGGCGTTGACAATGACTAGGTCCACTTTTTCCTTGAAGTACTCGCAACTCGATAATGCCAGCACAAAGAGTAGCAGTAATTTTTTCATCGGTGGTTATTCTTTACTAAAAATAGTGATTTAAAATTGAAGTATCACATTGAACTTCAGTCGACTGCACAAAATTTACTTGAGGCCTTTTCGAACTTTCGCTTTCAATTTCCCATAAAAAAACTGCGGGTGGTATGCCCGCAGTCAAGAATATTTTAAGTCTCTGTCCACTTACTGTGGAGAAATACTTTTCACTCCCTTGATATTGTAACTACCAGATGAAGAAGTACTTGTACCGGAAATTTTACTTCCCTTAGCAGATAACGAAACGGAAACGCTTTCCCCTTCGACCATGAGTTTAAAGGTAATATCGTTTCCTTTGACAACGATATCAGTTCCGTTAATAGCACCACCAATCAATTGAACCTGAACTTTGTACATGTCCCCCGCTTTTACAATCATCAAAAGACCGGATTCGTATCCCTCAGGCGCACCGTCAACCGTATACTCCCAGCCGCCGATTAAATCGTCTTTAGCCACTATAGTGATATCATTAGTGCCTGAACTTGCCAATATTTCTTGGGGTACACTCATTAGCATAAAAGCCATAAGCAAAAAACCCGCTATTTTTCTTGTAGTAATTTTCATGTTTGTTATTTTAAAGGTATTAGTCATTTGTATGTAAATGTAAATATTATTCATTGAATGCGTTTAGCTCGCTGGAATACCTATTCATTTGCTACCGTTTTTGAGAAGCTATCCAGCCATCTATTTTCTCTTCGAGCAAGATCAGTGCCAAACTACCGGAGTCTAATACTTGATTATGGAATTCTTTGATATCGAAATCGTCACCTAAAGCATTCTCGGCCTTAGTGCGCAGTTCCCTAATTTTAAGTTGGCCCAATTTATAGGATAACGCTTGCCCCGGCGTCGCCATATATCTTTCAATTTCAGCAATAATTCCGTCTTCAGACTCTGCTTCATTTTCCAAGGAATATTGGATTGCCTCTTCACGCGTCCAGCCTTTGGCATGAATACCGGTATCTACGACCAAACGGATGGCACGGTGCATCTCCATACTCAACATTCCAAAATATTGAAAAGGATCTTCGTAGAGGCCCAATTCTTTTCCCAAAGATTCTGCATACAGGGCCCAACCTTCAACAAAGACACCCATACTTTCTGGATGTAAAAATTCTGGAAGTTTGTTATTTTCTTGCTGTAGTGATAGTTGAAAATGATGACCGGGAATGGCTTCGTGTAAAAACAAAGCCTCATCAGCGAACTTGTTATAGCTTTCCACATTCGGAATAGGAATATAAAAGGTACCGGATCTAGAAGCATCTTTTGAACCCGGCACATACTCTGCGCTTGCGGAAGCCTCACGAAATGCTTCTGTGCGCCTAACTTCAAAACCTGCTTTTGGTTTTAAGTCGAATAATGTATTCAACTTCGGTTCCATACGGTTTTGAATGGCATTAAAGTTGGCGATCACTTCCTCTGGCTTTGAAAAAGGCATTTGGTCTTTGCGCTGTCGAACATGATTGAAAAAGGCTTTCAAGTCTCCCTTGAAACCAATTTCATTTTTTACTTTATTCATTTCACCCAAAATCCGCTGCACTTCACTTTTTCCAAGTTCATGAATTTCGTCAGCGGTCATAGTCGTTGTCGTGTGTAATTTTATGAGATAATCGTAGGTTTCTTTTCCATGGGGCAAGTCGGAAAGTCCTGAAGTTTCTCTAGAGGCAGGCAAATAGATATCCGTTAAAAATGAATTGAGCATTTTATATTTTGGGATCAATTGGTCGGATACAAAGGCCTCATATTCTTTTTCTATTCTTGCTTTATCGGTTTCGTTTAAATCTTGCGGAAAATTTCGAATGGGAGTTGTAAACAAATGCTCGGCAACCGGAGCATTTATGAACTCTTGTAACTGCGGAATCATTTTTAAAACAATCGTTTTTGGAAGTACTACTTTTTTGGCGATACCCTCTTCCATTTTTTCAATACATGTATCTATAAAGATCAAATAATCTTCCAATCGCTTGAGCCAATTCTCATAATCCTGAACCGTTTTGAAGGGTTGAACGCTGGCCCCACTTCCTAATTGTGCCACATATAAATGGAGGGACTGTATTTGCAGCAACGGCATGAGTTCAAAACTCGGCAAATCGTAGATTGGTGAGGCCATCGTTACCAACTCATTCTCTAAACCCTCCAATTTTATAGCACAATCCCAATGCATCACCCGAAGGCTCAACCATTGCTCCTTGCCCATCATTTTTTCATCATAGGCATCAAGTTGATTTAAAAAACGCCTATACCCCTCTTTTAAGGTCTCTTGATTATAATCGGAGATATAATTTGCAATGGTGTCGTTATAGGTATTGAAGCCAGCTTTTGTTGCTTCGATCGGATTTGTACTTTTCTTAAAATCATAGTACGCTATAAAAACGGAATCAATAGGTTCTAATTTTGTTGCTGGAGTCTTAGAATTTTCCTTGCATGATATCAAAAGAAAAACTACTGGAAAACAGACAGTCAATATACTTTTCAACATTGATTTTTTATAAGTAAACAACATGCTGGAATTCTATTTCTTTGTTCTTGAACGATTCCGTTCTTTCATCTTTACATAAATCAATTTTTTTCGACCTTTAGAATCTTCTCGACGCTCCACTTCAATAGCATTAATGGACTGAAAAAGGGGTGTCAGCTTTTGAAAACCATAATTACGAGAATCAAAATTGGGCTGTTTCTTCTGCAGCAAACTACCCACATCACCTAAAAAGGCCCAACCATCATCGTCTGCCACATCACTGATCGTGGTTGCAATCAAACGAAGTTCTTTAGGAGTAATTTTATCTATATTGCTCTTGCTTGTGGTTTTCTTTTCATCCACATCACTAGTATCATCTTCAGATTGATTTTTCAGAATCTCGATATAGATGAACTTATCACAGGCAACAATAAACGGATTTGGTGTTTTCTTTTCACCTATACCAAAAACCTGCATACCCGCTTCTCTTAATCGAGTCGCTAATCGTGTAAAATCGCTATCACTGCTCACTAGACAAAAACCATCTACCTTACCTGAATACAAAATATCCATGGCATCAATAATCATTGCCGAATCCGTGGCATTTTTTCCTTGAGTGTAGCCATACTGTTGTATGGGTGTAATGGCATTTTCCAATAATACTGTTTTCCATTTGTTGAGACGCGGATTGGTCCAGTCACCATAAATACGTTTTATAGTGGGGTTACCATATTTCGCGATTTCCTCCATCATCTCCTTGACATAAGCCGAAGGAATGTTATCGCCATCGATAAGTACTGCTAAATTCAAGTCCATGGGCCAGTGTTTTTGTAAAGGTAGCGGGTTTTAAAGTATTACGAATATAGAAGTGTTATTTAAGAAGAAATTTTTCTGTAAAATCGAAACTATTGTGGGTTTTTAGCCTTCAAAGATCCGAACACTAAAAATATCAAAAAAGCCAAGCCCAACCAACCGAGTAACTGGTACGAACCAAAAGTACTAAAACAGAGACTGAAAATACTGGGTGCCAATGCACTTGCCAAAATCAAAAAGGACATCACTTTTCCGGTAATTGCACCTAAATGGTTTCGCCCATAAAAACGAGGCCAAGCGATGGTATTCAATAC
>JARFRH010000139.1 GCA_029287355.1 Maribacter sp.
GTATATTTGTAAGATTGCAAAATTTGAAGTAATTACAACCTTATAATTTATGAGCGAAGAAGCAAATAAAGACGAAGAAGCGAAGAAAAAAGACGAGACCAAGAAAGCAACTCCAGAGCACCTGACCGGCGAAAATAAAAGTGCTTATTCCGCTGACAGTATTCAGGCCTTGGAGGGTATGGAACATGTACGTATGCGCCCATCAATGTATATTGGTGATATAGGCGTAAGAGGTTTGCACCATTTGGTATATGAGGTGGTCGATAACTCTATTGATGAAGCCATGGGTGGGCATTGTGATACGATCAGTGTGGTCATCAATGAAGACAATTCCATTACTACAAAAGATAACGGTAGGGGTATTCCTGTAGATCTTCATAAAAAAGAAGGTGTATCGGCCCTTGAGGTTGTCATGACCAAAATCGGTGCCGGAGGTAAATTCGACAAGGACTCCTATAAGGTTTCAGGCGGATTGCATGGTGTCGGCGTATCTGTCGTAAATGCACTTTCCAACCATTTGAGGGCCACAGTACATCGAGATGGTAAAATATGGGAGCAGGAGTACGAAAGAGGTAAATCCCTTTATCCTGTAAAAAGTATAGGTGAAACCGATTATCGTGGAACCATTGTTACTTTCCATCCTGATGAGACGATATTTACACAAACCATTGAGTTTAGTTATGAAACCTTGGCCAATAGAATGCGTGAACTCTCTTTTTTGAACAAGGGGGTGACCATTAGCATCATGGACAAGCGTCAAAAGGATAAGGATAGTGAATCTGGTTATGTGGGTGATTCATTCTATTCGGATGAAGGTCTAAAGGAATTTGTTAGATTTTTAGACGAATCAAGGGAAAATCTGATCAAGAATGTAATCTCCATGGAAGGAGAGAAAAATAATATCCCCGTTGAAGTTGCGATGACCTATAACACTTCGTATACAGAGAATTTGCACTCGTATGTCAACAATATCAATACCCATGAAGGTGGAACGCATTTATCTGGATTTAGAAGAGGCTTGACAAGTACCTTAAAGAAGTATGCGGATTCATCGGGAATGTTGGATAAACTCAAATTCGAGATTCAAGGGGATGATTTCCGAGAAGGGTTGACGGCCATTGTTTCCGTAAAGGTTGCAGAACCGCAATTCGAGGGGCAGACCAAAACCAAGCTTGGTAATAGGGAAGTATCTTCCGCGGTTAGTCAGTCGGTTTCTGAAATGTTGACCAATTATTTGGAGGAGCACCCAGATGATGCCAAGGTTATTGTTCAAAAAGTTATACTTGCGGCGCAGGCGAGGCATGCAGCTACCAAGGCACGTGAAATGGTACAGCGCAAGACGGTTATGAGTATCGGTGGATTGCCGGGAAAACTATCCGATTGTTCTGATCAAGACCCGGTTAATTGCGAGGTATTCTTAGTTGAGGGTGATTCGGCCGGGGGAACGGCCAAACAGGGCCGCGACAGAAACTTTCAAGCAATTCTTCCATTACGTGGTAAGATTCTGAATGTTGAAAAGGCGATGCCGCATCGTGTTTTTGACAATGAGGAGATAAAGAACATCTACACCGCACTCGGTGTGACTATCGGTACTGAAGAAGATAGTAAAGCATTGAATATAGAAAAACTTCGATACCATAAGGTTGTTATTATGTGTGATGCGGATGTTGATGGTAGTCATATCGAAACCTTGATTTTAACATTTTTCTTCCGATACATGCGCGAGCTAATTGAGGGCGGACATGTTTACATCGCTACACCACCTTTATATTTGGTGAAGAAAGGTGCTAAAAAACGCTATGCTTGGGACGATGAAGAGCGTGATGCCATTGCTGATAGTTATAGCGGCGGGGTTAGTATACAACGCTATAAGGGTCTCGGTGAAATGAATGCGGAGCAATTATGGGATACGACCATGAACCCTGAGTTTAGAACCTTAAGGCAAATTACTATTGACAACGCCACGGAAGCAGATCGTATCTTCTCTATGTTGATGGGTGATGAAGTTCCGCCAAGAAGAGAGTTTATTGAGAAGAATGCTGTTTATGCCAATATTGACGTTTAATCGTAAAGAGCATATATAGATCCTGACTTTCTACGGACGGTCTTCTGAAAGTAAATAAAAAACCCGTTCACATTTGCGAACGGGTTTTGATGTATTTGAGTGAGGGATTGTGTTATTCCCTAATTGCTAAAGTATGGCCACCTGTGTCTTGCAGGAGCATAGCGCCTTCAGACTCTTTCATAATCACCATATCATTTGTCTTGTTTTCCAATCCAGGATAAGATATAATGTACATTTCATCTTCTTTCTTCCAACTGAAATCTGTTAATACTTCTATCCTATTATTGTTATAGGTATGGAATCTTCCAAGGTAAGCGTCGTTAAAGATCCATTCTTTTTTGATAGTACTTTTGGCACTTTGACTGGTGGACACTTCTGTGTTCGTCCAAATACCAATAACAGGGTCATTATTTTCAGGTATTCGCGAGCAATTGCTAGCGAGTATGATTCCAATGATAGCCATTAATGAAAACAACTTTTTCATTTTGTAGGTTTTTTCTGATTCGGGGCTTTTACTTCTTTAAGAACGCAACAGGCGCACTTTGTATTGCTAAAATTCGATGTATGGCACATTATTTGGCTTTTCTTCGTTGAAGTACCATTATTTTTAACAACAGCTGCATTTCATCGATACTTTTTATCGCCCTTCGCCCTATAATTATGTGCATTTCATCCAGTAATTTCTTCTAGGAATTCGTAATTTCGAAAAACGTTAAAGTCAACATAAAAAATAGAATATATGAAAGTTACCGTAGTAGGCGCAGGTGCTGTAGGCGCGAGTTGTGCAGAGTATATCGCCATAAAAAATTTCGCATCTGAAGTAGTATTATTGGATATTAAGGAAGGATATGCCGAGGGTAAAGCGATGGATTTGATGCAGACCGCCTCGCTAAACGGTTTTGATACTAAAATTACGGGAACGACAGGTGATTATTCAAAAACCGCTGGGAGTGATATTGCGGTAATCACCTCAGGAATTCCAAGAAAACCCGGTATGACCCGAGAAGAGCTCATCGGTATAAATGCAGGGATCGTGAAAACAGTATCCAAAAGCTTGTTAGAGCATTCGCCAAATACGATTCTTATCGTGGTAAGTAACCCCATGGATACCATGACTTATTTGGTTCATAAAACTACGAATCTACCAAAAAACAGGATTATAGGAATGGGTGGTGCATTGGATAGTGCCCGTTTCAAGTATCGTTTAGCGGAAGCCATGGAGGCTCCAATTTCGGATATCGATGGTATGGTCATCGGTGGTCATAGTGATAAAGGCATGGTGCCATTGACATCTCAGGCCACTAGAAATAGCATTAGGGTTTCTGAGTTTTTAGCTGCGGATAGGCTGCAACAAGTTACCGAAGACACCAAAGTTGGTGGAGCTACATTGACAAAATTATTGGGTACAAGTGCATGGTACGCTCCGGGAGCCGCTGTTTCTGGTTTGGTTCAGGCCATTGCGTGTGATCAAAAGAAGATGTTTCCTTGCTCGACCTATCTTGAGGGTGAGTATGGTCTAAACGATATCTGTATCGGTGTTCCAGTGATTTTAGGAAAAAACGGAATCGAGCGCATCGTAGATGTTCCCTTAAGTGATGCAGAAAAGGCAAAAATGCAAGAAAGCGCGGAAGGAGTTACCAAAACAAATGGTCTTCTAGAATTATAGCTCAAAATGCATTTAAGTCATAAAGAACATCCCGATTAATAGCGGGATGTTTTTGTTTTGAAGCCTTTTTGGATTATCATTTGGAACTGTCCCGATTGCTATTGTGATTTGCTCTTGTTGCTTAATGTACCCAAGACAATGGTTCGAAAAGAAGACGAAATTAAGGCGAAATATGTTTAAATCGTAGGTAAAAGAATGACTCCATAAGGCTTCATTACAATAACTCTTAAATAAATTGCCAATTCTTGGTGTAAATCCTATATTTGCACGCTGTTATAAAAACCATCAAAAAATAACTCAATCCATGCAAAATAAAGGACTTATAAAGCTTTTTGCTTTCTTGTTCGGGTTAGTGAGCGTCTATCAGTTATCGTATACTTTCATCACCAATAAGGTTGAAGACGATGCCAAGGCATATGCTACTAGTCAAATTCCCGATTCAGAAGAAGATGCAATCTCAAAACAAGAAGCGCTGACTGCTCGTTATTTGGATTCTGTCGGGCCCAATAAAATCTTTGGCTACACATCCTATGATGCAGCCAAGAAAAAAGAGCTTAACAAAGGCCTTGACTTAAAGGGAGGTATCAATGTGACCCTTCAGATATCGATAAAAGATATCTTGAAAGGTCTAGCGAATAATACTAAAAGCCCCGTTTTCAACAAAGCTTTGGCAGATGCCGATGCAGCCTCCAAAAATAGCGACGACACTTATATCGACTTGTTTTTCGAAGCTTTTGATAAAATCAAAGGAGATTCCAAATTGGCCTCACCTGAGATTTTTGCCAATAAAGGGCTTAGTGATGCGGTCAATTTTCAGATGAGCGATGATCAGGTTAAACCTATCATCAGAACTAAGATCGATGAATCTATTGTATCCGCGTTTGAAGTACTTCGTGAGCGTATCGATGGTTTCGGGGTGACACAGCCCAATATTCAAAGAATCGGTACTTCTGGACGTATCTTGGTAGAGCTGCCAGGGGCACGTGATATAGCAAGAGCACAAGAATTGCTATCGAGCACTGCACAATTAGAATTCTGGGAAACCTATGAACCCAGCAATACTAGCTTTAGTACCTTTTTGATTCAGGCCAATGAGAAATTAAAGACCTTGGTTGAAATACCCATTGAGGAAGAAGTCAAACCAGAAAGCGAGCTAGATTCATTATTGTCTGATGTTAGTTCAGATTCCTTAGAGTTGGCGAATCAGGTAAATCCATTATATGACCTCTTGCTTCCACCTACACCAGGTAGGAACGCCATGTTCGGGGTAGCCGTCAAGGATACGGCAAAAGTAGGAACCTATCTTAGAATGCCTGAGATTCAACGCCTACTACCTGCTGATATTCAGTTTACCAAATTTGTTTGGGGAAGACCCGAATCCGAGGATACGGAAATAATCGATTTATTTGCCTTAAAGTCAAACAGAGATGCAGAACCACGAATGAGTGGTGATGTGGTTAGCGATGCGCGAGATACTTTTGATCAGTTCGGTAAGCCAGCTATCACGATGAACATGAACTCAAAGGGTGCAAAAGAATGGCAGAAATTGACAAGTGATGCCAATTTGAATAATTCAGGTATCGCAGTTGTTTTGGATAATAAAGTATATACCGCTCCAGGTTGTTCTGTTGTTGGTGGTATTAGCGGCGGAAATACTGAAATAACCGGTACGTTTACTATTACCCAAACTAAAGATATTGCGAATGTTTTAAGAGCTGGTAAATTGCCTGCTTCCGCTGAAATCATTCAATCAGAGGTTGTTGGACCATCGCTGGGGCAAGAGGCCATTGATAGTGGTTTGATGTCTTTCTTGATTGCCATGGCCATTGTTTTGGTTTGGATGATTTTCTATTATGGAAAAGCGGGTATTTTCGCGGATATTGCATTGCTCTTGAACATCTTGTTGATTTTCGGTGTGTTGACCAGCTTGGAAGCAGTGTTGACTTTGCCTGGTATTGCAGGTATCGTTTTGACCATTGGTATGTCAGTCGATGCGAATGTGCTGATCTTTGAACGGATCAAGGAGGAATTGGCGAAGGGCAAAGGCAAGAGTCAAGCAGTCGCCGATGGTTTTAGTAATGCGCTTTCTTCTATTTTAGATGCCAATGTCACTACGGGATTGACCGCATTGATTCTGTTCCTGTTCGGTTCAGGGCCAATTAAAGGTTTTGCAACAACCTTATTAATAGGTATTCTAACTTCTTTGTTTACGGCCATCTTCGTAACTAGATTACTTGTTGATTGGTATTTAAGTGGCAAAGGAAGAACTTTGGACTTCTCTACGGCGATTACCAAAAACCTCTTCCAGAACATAAATATCAAATTTTTGGCGAAACGTAAGATTGCTTATATATTATCCTTGATTTTGGTAGGTGTTGGTGTATTCTCTTTGTTCACTACAGGACTTCAGCAGGGTGTTGATTTCGTTGGAGGGCGCTCTTATCAAGTTCGGTTCGAAAAGCAAGTGAATCCCTCTGAGATTTCGTCGGAGTTGAACGATGTATTTGGCAATGGTACTAACGTAAAACGATTTGGTGATGCCAATCAAATAAAAATAACCACGCCATATAAAGTTGATGTTGAGGGAATA
Organism: Maribacter sp.; assembly: GCA_029287355.1. Taxonomy (GTDB): domain Bacteria; phylum Bacteroidota; class Bacteroidia; order Flavobacteriales; family Flavobacteriaceae; genus Maribacter_C. The sequence goes on from JARFRH010000139.1 coordinate 6,322, forward strand.
GAAGTAGATAATGAAATACAAGATAAATTGTTTATCGCCTTACAGAAATACTTACCGGACGGAACAAGTAAGACCGACTTTGTTGTCGGAAGCGGCGCGGATTCCATAGGTATTTTGCAATCTATTAAAGTGGGACCGACGATTGCGGATGATATTAAGAAAAATGCCTTTTTAGCTATCTTAGGCTCTTTAGCAGTTGTTTTCCTTTATATTTTATTTCGTTTCCGTAAGTGGCAATTCTCATTGGGTGCTGTTGCGGCCGTATTCCATGATGTCATGATTGTTCTCGGCATCTTTTCACTCTTCGGAACGATAATGCCTTTTAATATGGAAATCGACCAGGCATTCATTGCGGCAATCCTTACGGTAATCGGATATTCTTTGAATGATACCGTGGTCGTATTTGACAGAATTCGAGAGATTATAGGCGAAAAAGGTTGGCGAAATGGAGAGAATGTAGATTTGGCATTGAATAGCACATTGAGCAGAACCTTGAATACATCGCTGACAACTTTAGTCGTGCTATTGGCGATATTTATTTTCGGTGGTGAATCGCTTCGTGGCTTCATGTTTGCCATGATAATCGGTATCATTGTAGGTACCTATTCATCTTTGTTT
>JARFRH010000178.1 GCA_029287355.1 Maribacter sp.
CTTTTGCCAGATCTCTTATTCTATCTTGAGGATTTAAATTCTATAGACCCTCCTTTGACCGAACAGGAGATGATTGACTTGGCGGATACCCAATATACTTGGGGAGATTTACCAGCGGGTCAATACCAAGCTCATATTTTCCATCAAAACGGCTGTTCAATTATTGTGGACTTAGGGGATATATTGGCCTACGAACCCTTGACCTTATCCACACCTGAAAAAACAGCACCTAATGAAATTACCATTACGGCTTCTGGCGGATACGGCGACTATGAGTATTTCTTCCAAGGTGAATCCCAGGGCGCAGACAATGTCTATGTTTCTAACCAAGATATGAATGTGGAGATAGAAGTACGTGATAGCATGGGTTGTGTTGTCACGGCCAGTATTCCTTTCGATTTTACGGGTATGCTGGAAATCCCTAATTTCTTTACGCCTGATGGAGATAACAACAATGATGTCTGGTTCCCGAGAAACCGTGAGTTCTTCCCGAACATTGAAGTAAAGATCTATGACCGATATGGTAGGGTAGTGGCCATCTTGAATCAAATCGATAGTTGGGATGGTACCTATGAAGGTAATGAGCTCCCTTCAGGAGACTATTGGTATGTTGTAAATCAGAATGATGATAGAAAAACACGTTATGTAGGTCATTTCACGCTCTACAGATAAATCATATCATTTACAGAATAATGAAGGTGTCCGAAAAGGGCGCCTTTTTTTGTATCTTCATTTTTCAATATTATGAACCCCTTCCTCCTAATGAAGAAATCATTAATTCTCCTTTGTTGTACCATCTTTTTTCAAAGTTGTGCCGCACAGCCCAAAACGCATCTAATAGAAGCTAGCGTGGAAACGGTTACGAAAGAAAAACTGGATTACTATCTGTATTTTCCTCAGGACTATGCGTCCAGTCCGAAAAAAAAGTACGCTATTTTATTGTTTCTACACGGAGGCGGTGAATCTGGAGATACCTTGGGTGCGCTTAAGAAAAATGGTCCCCCAAAATTGATTGTTCAAGGTAAACAATTTCCCTTCTTGATTCTTGCCCCTCAAAACCCACATCAGAAAAAGTGGTGGAATACCAGGGCGGTGAATCAATTGTTAGATAGTGTTGTAGCAAATAATCGGGTAGATAAACAACGGATTTATTTAACAGGACTTAGTCGTGGAGGCGGAGCAGCTTGGGAAATGGCAGTTCAGTACCCCGAAAAATTTGCGGCTTTGGCGGTAGTTTGTGGAATGGCACCTTTGCCCTACGCTGCGTGGATTGATAAGGATATGCCCATTTGGGTTTTTCATGGTGAGGAAGATAGGTCCATCCCAATTTCCGAGTCGGAAAAGATGGTGGAGCGATTGAACGTAATGGGACATGATGTTCAATTCACACGATACCCGGGTGTTGGACATGATTCATGGGTGAAGGCATACGCTACGGAGGAGTTATATGAATGGTTTGAAGAACAAAAGAGGAATAATTGAAATCAACTTATCTTTATTTATGTGCGTCACCTACAAAACAGAATTTGTTAAGAAACCAACGAGTCTTTAACCAGTTTTTTTAGTATTTTTCAAAACGACAAGAAATATAAATTGTATTCATGAGAGCATTGAAATTTTTTACCCTGTTTGTTTGCTGTTGTCTTTTCAGTATAAATTCGAATGCCACTACGGAACCAGAACCGAAGAAGAAGCCTAGAAATGTAATTTTCATTTTAACGGATGACCATCGTTATGATTATATGGGCTTCACAGGTAAAGTTCCTTGGTTGGAGACTCCAAATATGGACAAATTAGCAGCGGAAGGAGCTTATCTGCCAAATGCATTTGTAACCACTTCTTTGTGTTCCCCAAGTAGAGCTTCAATTTTAACAGGGCAGTTTTCACATTCTCACACCATTGTTGACAATCAGGCACCAGATCCAGGTAGTTTGACCTATTTTCCCCAGTATTTGGAGAAAGCGGGCTACCAAACTGGCTTTTTTGGCAAGTGGCACATGGGTAGTCATGGTGATGAGCCACAGCCCGGTTTTACACATTGGGAGAGTTTTCCTGGTCAGGGGGTATATTACAACCCCACTTTGAATATCAATGGAAAACGAGTCGCTTACAAAGATTCCACCTACATCACTGATTTGCTGACCGAGCATGCCGTTAATTGGCTGGCTAAGCGGGATAAGAAAAAACCATTTTTCTTGTATTTGTCCCACAAAGCGGTACATGCCGGATTTAAGCCGGCTCGACGTCATAAAGGAAGATATAAGGGTAAGAGAATTTCATTGCCTTCTACCTACGACCAAACCAAAACAGGTAAGTACCGAGATTTGAAATGGCCCCAATGGGTAGCTGATCAACGGATTAGTTGGCATGGCGTTGATTATATGTATCATGAAAATCGTGGAATTTACGATATGGTTGTTGATTATTGTGAAACCCTTTTAGGAGTTGATGAAAGTGTGGGCACAGTTATGGACTATTTAAAGGAAGAAGGTCTAGATGAATCTACTATGGTTATCTACATGGGCGATAATGGTTTCAGCTGGGGCGAACATGGCTTGATTGACAAGCGTCATTTTTATGAAGAATCTGTCAAGGTTCCTTTGTTGGTTCGCTGTCCGGAATTGTTCGAAGGGGGCAAAACGGTACAGAACATGGTTCAGAACATTGATATTGGCCCAACCGTTTTAGCCGAGGCGGGTGTCAAGCAGCCAGCGCATATGCCTGGTGTGTCTTTTGTGCCCATCTTGATCGGCGACGCCAACGCTCCTGTAAGAAAGGAAGTGTTTTATGAATATTACTGGGAGTATGATTTTCCGATGACGCCAACCGTTTTTGGGATGCGGACCGATAAATATAAATACATGAAATTTCAAGGTATATGGGATCGTAATGAGCTTTATGATTTGGAAAATGATCCTGATGAAATGTACAATTTGATAGCTGATCCTGACAAACAGGATATTGCAAAAGAAATGTCCACTGCCATTTATGATTGGCTAGAAAAAACCGATGGCATGAATATTCCATTGAAAAGAACGGTAAAATATCGCTTCGGTGATTTTAAACATAAAGGAGAGCACTAATTCTAAATTAAAATGAAAAATAAGATTTGTTTTCTTGCATTGGTTTTTGGCTTGTTTACTTTCACGGTATCGGCCACTATAGTCTTACCAAATATTTTTAAAGACCATATGGTTTTACAACGGAATAGCGAGGTGACCATATGGGGGTGGGGCGACTTGAATGAGGAGGTAGGCATCATAACCAGTTGGGATAATACAGCATACCTAACCAAAACCAAGCTAACGGCAAAGTGGCAATTTCAAATTAAGACACCTGATGCAGGTGGCCCGTATACGATTCAATTCAGGGGGAAGTCAAATGAAATCATTTTAAAAGATGTTTTAATCGGTGAGGTTTGGCTTTGTTCAGGCCAATCGAATATGGAATGGAGCGCCAATAACGGAATAGATAATGTTGAAGAGGAGATTGCGAATGCAAACTACCCAAACATTCGATTTTTCACAGTAACGAAGCGAACTTCCGAAACCGAACAGGATTATGTGCATGGTAAATGGGAGACCTGTATTCCCGAAACGATGCGCTATTTTAGTGCAACAGCCTATTTCTTTGCCAAGAGACTGCAGGTGGAGTTGGATGTTCCAATTGGGCTCATAGATACAGGTTGGGGAGCTACAAGTGCTGAAGTTTGGACGCCTCAGTCCGTTTTTGATGCTGATGATTATTTGAAAGAACAGGCTGCTAAAATCCAGGATAATAGCTGGGCGCCCGTTAAACCTTCCATTTTGTACAATGGGATGATCAACCCTATCAAGGATTTTAAAATAGCAGGTACCCTATGGTATCAAGGAGAATCGAATGTGGCTAATGCGGAAAGTTATGAGACGCTTTTTTCTTCCATGATTACTTCTTGGCGAAAAAGTTGGGGCTATGATTTTCCATTCTACTTTGTGCAAATAGCCCCATACAAATACGGAACCTCAGAAAATGGAGTAGTGGTAAGGGATGCACAGCGTAGAACGCTGAATGTGCCCTATACTGGAATGGTGGTAGTAAGTGATATTTGTACTATCGATGATATACACCCCACGAATAAGCAAGATGTTGGTTTGCGTTTGGCAAATCTTGCTTTGAAAAAGCATTACCGGATTTTTGATGGTACGGTGAACGGCCCACTTTTTAAGGAAATCGAAATCTTAGGCAATAAAATAGAGGTGGGTTTTGAGCACTCGGATGGTCTCTATTTTAAGGGAAAAAACCGCGAACACTTTGAATTGGCTGGGGAGGATGGCGTATTTTATCCTGCGAAGGCACGTATTAAAAACAATAAAATATTGTTATCGTCTAAGGTTGTAAAGGAGCCCCAAAGAGTACGCTATGCTTGGAGTAATATTACCTTAGCAAACCTGTTCAATGGTGCCGGCCTTCCAGCATCGAGCTTTATCAGCGATTGATTTTTCTGGTTTCCTTTCCGGAATTATCGAAAAATCGAACTTGTTTTACATTTTTCGAAAGCGAAAGTGTTCTGCTCGACTGTGATTGAAAGGTACTGCCCCAATAGAATTCCGTTATTGAATGTGAACCATCTATAAATTGAATTTCAGCCTTTATTTCCTGTGGTAACACTTTAATCAAGGATTCAAAATTCCTTATACGATTTTCAAAGACTTTCAACGAATCATTGTTCTGTGATGCGACAACGAGCGATTTTTGGTCGGTAACATTGATAGTGACTAAACTTTTGCCATCTCCGGGAACGTAGAAATTACTTCGTTCCAATGGCAAAGCTTCAAAATCACTATTTCGAGTGTTAAGGAGTGCTACTCCCACGAGGGCATCGGCAGGACCCTGCTGAACCTCCATTCCAAAATCATTACCGATGAGCAATAAGTCAATATGCGAATCCTCGTCTAGGTGCTGTGGTAGAATTCCATAAATTGGTCCAATCTGGGCTTCAATAGGTAAGGCATGCATTTTGAATGTACCATTACCTTGGTTTTCTATCCAAGAGGTTTTCATGTAGTTGAATGACAAAACAGTAGCATCGTCCAAAATGCCATCGGAAAACATTTCGGGCAAAGTTGATTCCCCAAAGGCTCCAAAAGAATTGAATTTTTTGCGAATACCCACATATTGTTTGGTCACATCTTGCCATGGATGATATAAATACTCTCTTTTGATACCTACACTGTCGCGCAGGTAATAGGATATAAGGGGGTCGATGGTCCCATTTTGATCTAAGTCTTTGGCGTATACACGAACAGGTTGTTCCGCATTACCTTTGAAGTAGCTGTTACGCCCAAGATTACCGGCGATATAATCCATATCGCCATCGTTATCAATATCTGCGGCGGCCAAACTATTCCACCATCCCAATTCTTTTTCAATTCCGGTGTCTTTGGTGATTTCTTTTAACTGTCCATTCTCATTCTTGAAGAAACGAATAGGACTCCACTCGCTAGCGAGAACAAGGTCAGGCCAAAAATCATTATTGAAATCGGTCCATAGCGCATCACAAATCAATCCGGGCTGCATAAGTGTTTCTGATACTTCGTCGGTGACATCCACAAAAAGCGGCTTCTCGGTGGTGCTATCATTTCTTAGAATATATGAACGTTCGGCCATAGGGTAGGCGAAAGGTGTAACTCGGCTACCGACAAAAAGATCTAAATCCCCATCTCGATCAAAATCCGCTGCCTTTACTGCTGACGAATTTATTTTAAGTTCGGGAAGACTTTCCGGAGATTCAGTAAAATTCCCTTTTCCATTGTTTACAAGAAGAATATCGCGGTAAAACTCATGCCCTTCAGGATATTGAGCACAACCGCGGGCGATATATAGATCTAGATCACCATCTCCATCGGCATCAAAAAGCAAGGTGCTGGCATCCTCTTCTTCAAGTTCTTTGGCATTTTTATAGCTTACTTCTTCTTGTATGAAGGTGCCATCTTGTTGTTGCAAAAACCATTTTTGTTTGAATTTTCGACTGGCAGCGACGAACATATCATCTAAGCCATCATTATTTACGTCTCCTACAGCTAAAGAAGGCCCATACTGAGAAAATTTATGTGGAAGTGTTCTTTGGAAATTAAAATCAATAAAATCATAATCCTCACTGAGATGGGTTAGATTGTAGTTGTCGGTAACTTCCATAAAAGTACTTAAGGAATCAGCTTTTGCTATTTTTAAGGAGGCTGACTTTCTCGGGTCGTATGCAATCTGTAAGGTCGTATCAACGGGCGTTCTATCCATTACTTGCGAGTCGCCACCTGGCCAAATGATCTTGATGCTGTCGACTAGAGTCGTATTGCCCAATCCAAAATGTACGATATGTTCAGGTTGTGAAAGATACCCCCTACCTGAAAGAATTGATTTGCGTTGTATTTGCTTATCAGCAAATATTACCACAGATGCTCCGATAGCACTCTTGTTTTGGGGGGTTCCCCTTAACTGTAAACGCAAGTAGTGGTTTTCAGGTGCTAACTCGTTAGAATTATTCTCAAGTAACAGCACGGGGTCGTCTATATTGTTTATGACAAGATCAAGGTCACCATCTTTGTCTAAATCACCATAAGCCGCTCCGTTTGAGAAACTGCCAAAATTAAGCCCCCATGCTTTGGTTACATCATCGAAAGTCGCATCTCCGTTGTTCTTATAGGCGAAATTTGGTATTTTTATTTCAGGAATGGCTGCAATTAATCGCTCTTTACTTACCATTCTGCTCGCAGTTATGCGGAAATCACCAAAATCTCTATCCGTTACATCTTTGGGGAAACCATTGGTGATGAACAAATCTTGCAATCCATCATTGTCTAGATCGGCGAATAACGGAGCCCAACTCCAATCAGTCTCTTGAACTCCTGCATACATACCAATATCCCCATAAATAGGTAATTCGGTTTCGGGATTAGTTCCTTGATTTATTTGCAAGGTATTACGGGTGTACTGTTGTTCGAATTTGTATTTTTTGGTGAATATTTCTTTTGAATAGCTACTTGGCCCTTGAAATAACTTTTTGCGTTTATTGTAGTAGGGCTGCATTTCAGTGGTGAAAATATCCATGCTCCCATCATTATCGATATCGGCGATATCACTCCCCATTGAAGATAAACTGAAGTGTTTGAAAATAGCTCCTGCCCGATTGGTAAACGTACCATCTTGATTGTTGATGTAGACTAAATCGTTACTTAGAAAATCATTGGCCACATAAATATCCATCCATCCATCATTGTTAAAATCATGAATCAATGTGCTATGGCTGTACCCATGATAGCGAATACCCGCAGTTTCCGATACATTTACAAATAGCGGATGCCCTAGACTATCATTTTGTTGGTTCTGGTATAAAATATCCCTGCTTTTGGAAGTCCCGTCGTCATCAGTGGGTCTAAATTCGGAAGGATCGATACCTTCAATGCGATTAACACCTATGAAAAGGTCTAGATCACCGTCATTGTCATAATCGAAGAACTGCGCGTGCGATGAGTAACTGGTATCGGCAATGCCGTATGCGTCGCCCATTTCCTTAAAGGTAGGTTGCCCCTCTTCAGTGTTTCCCTGATTGATATACAGAAGGTTTGCCCTCTGCGATGTGGTGCCTCTAAAGGTATTACAGATATAAATATCGAGTCTATCATCATTGTTGACATCTAGCAGCGTAACCCCTGAAGACCAAATCATTTTTTCGGATTTTCCGATTTGTGCTTTTTCGGAAATATCTTCAAATATTAGATTTCCTTTATTCAAAAAGAGCGCATTGTCAACTTGGTTTCCGGTAAGGAAAATATCTTCAAGACCATCACCGTTTAAGTCTCCTAATGCTACACCAGCGCCGTTGTAGACAAATTCGTTATCAAGAATATTAACCGAGTCATTTAAAATGAGTTTGTTAATAAAATGTAGACCAGAGTCGGCCTCATTTACCTTGGTAAATAATGTTTTAGGTTGATTTTCGGTACAAGCGGATATGAAAACCAAAGCAATGACAAAGGCTGAAAAATAGGTAGGGAAGGATTGATTTTTGACGCTCATTTCTATAGAATGTTCTTGATTTATTATAACGTACAAAGATGCGTGAACCATAGGAAAGAAACAAAAAAAGCTGCCCGTTAGGACAGCTTTTCATGTTAAAAAATATGAATATTAGTAACCGGTATTCTGACTCAAAACATCAGAACCTTGAATATCAATCTGCGTTTGTGGTATTGGATACAATTCGTTTTTACCTCCTGTAAAACTAGCACCCCCGAACTTCGTAGTCAAATACTGCGACTCGTAAGACAAATATGCATTCAATTCTTCAGCAGCAATACCCCATCGTACCAAATCAAAGAAGCGATGACCTTCGCCTGACAGCTCTAATTTACGCTCCAAACGTACCGCTGCAGTTGCCGTCGCGGCATCTGGAAAAGATGTGTATTCTGAAATCACATAATTGGCGGCATCCGTACCATCGGCATTTTTAACCCAATGTTCTGGAATAGCTGCTCTTGCACGAACCATGTTTACATACATCATTGCCTGATCCAAAGTACCTGCTTCAATTTCCGCTTCTGCAGCCATTAGTAGTACATCGGCATATCTGATGATGGTGTAGTTCATTATTGCATATCCTCTAGTCCAAGAACTTCCATCCGTAAATGAGTTTTCTTGAGATTTGTAATAGATATACTTTTTAGGCGAGTAAGGACCCGCATATGGGAAACTTCTAATCCATGCAGAACCTGGGTGTTCAATCCAGTCTAAATATGGAATACCTTTACGACCTATAGAGTGATCGATTCTGGGATCTAAAGGATCTGGATCTTCAACAAAGGTCTCTTCATCATTACCATTGGTAAATACATGTCTGTAGATATTGTCTACCTCATTGTCTGGGTCGTCGTAAGAGCCATCCAACAAAGGAAGACCATCTGCACCGGTTCTGAAGGTATTTGAAAGCTGAATACTAGGTTGAAAGAACCCACAACAGTTACCTGGGCCATCTGGGCCTCTGTTGTAAGGGTAGTTCAAATCATCAAAAGCATTTGCATTTTGAACGCTACCTGTATTATTAGCCGATTCTACATCCATCACAGATTCTGCATGATTGTCATTTTCAGCATTATAAATTTGTGCATAATCATCTATAAGGGCGTATTTCAGACCATTTGAAGTAACCCCATTGGCGATGACATCATCAAACCAATTCTTGGCTTCAGCAAATTTCTTTTGATACAACTTCGCCTTGCCCATGTAAGCAGCTGCAGCCCACTTGTTCACTCTACCCGCACCATTTTCTGCTGGCAAGTTATCATAAGCATGTTGAAAGTCCGCTTCGATTTGACCCCAAGCATCCCCGTTATTCGGAATAGAAGGAATATCAATGGCTTCAACAGTTTCATCAAAAACCGGAATGTTGCCAAAATGCTTTTTCAAATCAAAATAAAAATGACCTCTTAGCATTCTTGCCTCCCCTGAAATTCGAGCAGCATCCGCAGGAATAACGTCGGTTGCATTGGCCAATGCTTTCAAGACCGCATTAGCTCTACTAACACCTTCGAAACGACCTCTCCATAGGTTGTTTAAATCACCACTAGTTGGATCGGTTTCATAGCGTTGAATAGGATTGATAGTGGAGTAATCACCAGCATCTGTACCTTTGTTGGCCTCACCTCCCATAATGGATCCGGTAATCCAATGATTCGGTCCTTCAAATCGGTTGCCGAAAACACCATTAAGTGCGGAGTACGTGCCGATTAATAAACCTTCAATCCCATCTTTGGTTCCTACTTGTGCATCTGCCAATGAACCAGTCGGTAAAACCTCCAGAAACTCGTCGCTACAGGAAACGCCTAACATCAGCAAGGAAGCGACGTAAATAGGAATCTTTTTTAAATTAGTTATTGTTTTCATAGTATGATTTTTGTTTAAAGATATTATTTTTTACTGACATAAATATCACAGTTTTATAACATTAGACTATATACCCAATTCTAAGGTAATCAAATACTGTGGTGAAACCGGGTAGTTACCTACGTCGATACCAAAGTTGGTATCGGCACCACCACCAATTCCTGGATCAAGACCACTATAATTGGTAATTGTCCATATGTTGTTAGCGGATAGACCCACTTTCAATTTGCTTAAGCCAATTTTATCAGACAAGTCTGTGAAATCATAGGAAAGAGCCAATCGTTGTAATCTTACATACGTTCCATCTTCTACATACCATGAATTACCGGCACCACTTGTACTTAGGTTAGAGGCGCTCTCCCAAATTGGGGCCGCCGCATTGTTTCCTAATTCAGGGGTCCACGAGTTTTTGGCATTTTGTCCTTTAGCAGAACCTTCGAATGTTCCGAAGAAATCGGTAAACCACTTCGATTGATTGAAAATTTCGTTTCCTATGGAGGCGAACCAATAAGTTTCAAATTCCAAATTCTTGTATTTAAGATTTAGAGTAGCACCACCTGTATAATCAGGTACAGCACTTCCGATAAACGTTCTGTCATCAGGTGTAATCGCACCATCGCCATTCACATCTTCATAACGGAAACGGCCTAAACCTTTTCCGTCTTGATCAGGTGAACTATCAACTTCTGCTTGAGAGTTGAAATACCCAATAACATTATATCCGAAAAAGGAGGATAATGGCTGACCAACGGCATTTCTTGTCGCCTGAATACCTCTATAGGCTTGACCATCGAAAAAATCAACGCCTGGCGCCAAGGCGGTAATCTCGTTCTTCAAGAAGGAGTTGTTCAAGGTTACGGTAAACGAAAGGTCCTCCGTAAAATTACCTCTACCTACAATTTGGAAATCCAATCCTGAATTCGCCATTGTTGCAATATTTACTGAAGGTGCACTTGCAAAGTTACCGGTCACACCAGCTAAAGGTAATTGGTATAGCAGATCCTCCGTGTCTTTTTTCCACCAGTCTAGGATAATCTCCAATTTGTCATTAAAAAAGCCAGCATCAAAACCTATGTTGGTCGATGTACTGGTTTCCCATTTGGCATCGGCATTACCTATTCGGCTTTGAGCAAAGCCTTCATTTGCACCACTATTTTGACCATCTACAGGGTAAAAGGTGTTCCCTCTATTTGAGGCATAAAGTGAGTATTGGTTGTTCGGGTCAACGTTATTTGAGTTACCCATTTGACCCCATCCACCACGTATTTTCAAATCGGAAATAAAATCTTGATTTTGCATAAATGGCTCGGCGATTACCCTCCAAGCAGCTGATACCGCAGGAAAGGTACCGTAACGGTTGTTACCACCAAAACGAGAGGCACCATCACGTCGAATGACCCCGGTCAAGTAGTATTTCTCATCGAAATTGTAATCCAATTTACCAAAGGTCGAGAAGAAATTCACCCCTTTGAAAAGACCACTATTCACATTAGGACTTTGTACAACGCTAAGGCTTTGGA
>JARFRH010000220.1 GCA_029287355.1 Maribacter sp.
CCAGATAATATCCCCAGATTGGATTCCAGTATTGCCAAAATATCGAAAACTTTCCCGCTCCCAGAGAACGACTCAACATATTACGAAGTGAATCGCTGTTACCCAAAGGCACACCATTTCTTCTTTTTACGTAATCAGATAGATTCAAATTAACAGTTTATATATTCTGCGCTTTAATTAATTACAAGGGTTCGGCTATGGCAAGTAGAACTGGCAAGGAAACTTTTCGTTACCGTCTGGCCTAAGAGCCAGAGCTTTTTGTTTTGTAATTATTTTTTCTTTTTTAATTGCCAACTTAGCGCAGCGTTATCACGAATTCCTTATTGAAAATAGAAATCACATGAGTAAATCCAAAAGATTGGGCGGACTTGTCAAACACCCCCAAGCCACTGAATATATCGCTCTATGTCCTATTTGCTATAGCCATTGTAGGTAGTTGTTTTTACTCTAGTTTATTCGCAATAATTTAATATTTGTTAAAATAGTCCTGAATTTCATTAATATTACTTGTAATAGTGAGAGATAACATTAGCAATATCCTTGCCTTATTTGCCGCTAAATCATTCGCTATAATAATTGGTGTGCCTTCGAGATTAGATCCCATTATTCTGCTTCCTTTGATGCTAGAAGAAATTACAATTGGTTTATGAGTTGAAGGCAAATTGTATATCTCACTAGTACCATCGCTAAGTCGGCCTCCGGCAAACGAGCTTATCACCAATCCTTGATTAAATCGATTGGTGAAATATGTAAGAATCTTTGAATCAAATCCAGCATAATCCTGAACTATGTCCACTTTAGGAAAACTATCTAAGTTATAAATATTAAATTCACTTTCAGAAGTGTGAGGTTTGATTGGGGAACGGTAAAAAGTCACTTTTTCCGGATCACAAAATCCAATAAATCCTAGCTCAGTAGAAGCAAATGCATCCACTCTTCTATTATTCGTCTTCAATAAATCTCTCCCCGCACTGATGTTGTCATTCATGACTACCATAACTCCTTTACCAATTGCTTCTGGGGATATGCCCACTCTGACTGCATTGATTAAATTAGCCGGTCCGTCTGCAGAGACTTCATTTGATGATCTCATTGAACCGACTAGAACAATTGGGACTTTACTTTGATGGGTTAAATTCAGAAAGAATGCTGTTTCTTCCATTGTGTCAGTGCCATGGGTAATAATTATAGCCTTAATTTCTGGGTTGGAATTTAAGGCATCCCTAATATGCTTGACAAGTTGGAGCCAAATTGATGGGGTCATCTTTGAAGATCCAATATTTACAAACTCATCAACTTCAATAGTGGCATAATTTCTTAATTCAGGTACTGCTTGTATAAGATTATGACCTTCAATTGATGGAGCATTAGTTTTGCTAGCTATCGTGCCACCAGTAGTGATAATAAGCACTTGAGGTTTTGTGGTAATCTGGGAATAAGATGTTGACCAACAAAAAAGTAAAATGATTATAAATATAATTTTAGGCATTAATTAAGTTTTACCAAATATATGACAATGACTACCTACGGTTGGGCTAAGGTTCGTTGCCGTGATTCGTCCGAAGGACAATCCAGCCGAACCTAAAGATAGCTTTTTTGCGCGTGATTTCCGTTTAGGAAATCCGCCAGCAATGAATTTTAGGTTTTATTAGGGTAAGTTTTTTATTGATCCAGAGATACAAAAAGTTGAGATTTTATTTTCCATCCCTGAGATTCTTTAGTCCACATAGCAGAATAATTTCCCTTAATAATGGAATGACCGCCTTTTTCTGGGTCATAACCATTCCAAATTCCACTTTCCCAAGCCAAACCTCTTTTTTCATTAACTACAATTTCTTTCGTGTCGCGAACCCAGTACATTTTGCTTTCTCCACCTTCGAAAATATATTCAGCTAAAGCTTTTTTTCCAGATAATAATGTCCCGTTTCCAGTTGTAGTTAACACATCATCGGTCAAATATGAAAGGACTTTTTCATTGTCGTATGACTTAAGTGCTTGATTTGAAGCATTTCTAACTGCTAATATCTGCTCTTTGTTCGATTGTGATTGTAGTTCTGAAGTAAATATAAAAATGGAAAGAAGTGCAAAAAGTAAATTTCGAGTAATTCTCATTTGATTCAATCTTAGCGATTATTTTTCTAGGTTCTTTTAAATTTGCCCTAATGGCCTGAATAAACGCCTGTTTTAATGGCGTTTATTTGTTGTTGGTGGTCGTTGATTTGTTGAAACTGCTTTCTTTGTCAGGATCCCCTTTCCCATCGTAGACAGATTTATTGGGATAAGGAAAAACAGGGCGTGTCATTAATATCTGTTCGTCAGCTGATTTTGAGAGAATCACTCTATCTGGAGCAATGCCATTCTCAACCCAGTTTCTTATCAATTCAATCCAATCTGTTCGACTTGGACCTGGTCCACCGCCACAATGCAATACACCAGGGAGTAAATAAAGCCGGATGTAATCTCTTATTTCCTCATCTTCTTTTTCGACAGTTTCATAATGGTTGATCGTGGCAAATGCAGATAAGGCGTTATCACTCCAACCGTGATAAATAATCATCTTATTTCCACTCTTTTTAAAAGCACCATAGTTTGTGGCGGTAGCATCAAGGTATGAAGATGCATAACCAGTAGTATTTGTGAAATCAGAGAAATCATAAGAACTGTAATCCCAATCAGGATCTTGAAAAACCAGGTATTTGAACATTTCCGTTCCTATTCCAAATTGCATAGTTGGAAAACCAGATCTCATGGCTTCCTGATTTGGACCAACAATCCATTCCAACCATCCCCAGTGTTCATTTTCTCCACCAAATGGAAAGCCGGGATGAATTTCTAACCCTTGATCATAAACTCCGGCATAAACTGCTTTGATTGCCGCTAACTGGTTCGAAGTAACACAATTATCGCTTACAACATTTTCAGGGCATAGTGGTAGTGAATCAACATTAAAATTACAGGCCTTAGGATTGTTGATGATCTGATCTGTTATGCCATCAATTGCGTCACATTTTTCTAGAATTTTGGTTTGAAGCAATTCTAAGTTAGCTGAAGAGATGACGGGTTCATCCAGTTTTGTTGGATCAGGATATATCGCTTGTGCATTTTGAATGTTTTCCGCACCTGTAGCAACCTTGTTAAAGGCAGGTGCCCCTGCAACAACACCATCAAAATCCTCTGGATATCGTTGTGCTTCCATCATCCCCTGACTTCCACCCTGCGAGCATCCAACAAAGTAGCTATACTTGACTGCTGAACAATAAAATTGCCGGATTATTTCTTTGGATTCTACCGCTGTACGGTGAACGGCCAGATGCGCGAAATTAACTTGCCTTTCCATATTATTTAGCGCCCATGCAGCTGTGAGTCCAGGGCCCGTGTGCCCAGTATCTGTACCTGCCGTAGCATAGCCCTGATTTATAGTCCAAGAAACCTGGTTTTGAACAGCGCCAACGAATCCACCTCCACCGCCCATAATGAAACGGGTATTCCAATTTTTAGGAAGTAGCAGTTCAAAGTTGATTTCGGTCCCTATTATTCCTGAAACCTTGCAATGAGGTGTAGGTTCTTGAATTTGTTCAGTTTGGGAAATGATCACATCCGGTAATCTTATATTTTTTATTTCCTCACATGGTATGCAAGATATTTTTTCTGATTGATCTGTTGTTTGCGTTAATGAAATGTTGCACAATAGAAGTGTTACTAAGGCAATAACAACTTTTATGATTTTCATTTTTTAGATTTTAATGACCACTAACGGTCGGTGTATGTTTAGTTTCGGGAAATCTGTTAGGATTTTCCGACGTACTCTAAAGTAATTAATTCAAGTGAATTTTCTGCGAGGAAATTCCGCAGCAATGAATTATACACCTTGTTAGCCTTTCGTTATTATTTTATATCAAGTTCTTTATTTATAACATCGATCAATTCGTTATTTTTATCAATAGCAATCTGTCTCAATTGAATAGCAACCGTTCTGGAATGACGCCAAAAACTTAAAATACCCCTGAATCTTTGTGAATGAACTACTTTGTCATAATCAAAGGGAGTTGCTCCCATCTTTTCAAATGGTTGATTGGGAATAGATGGGTGGGTAAGAAATAATTCTGTAAAAAGCGGT
>JARFRH010000232.1 GCA_029287355.1 Maribacter sp.
ATTGCCGTTGCATTCAATCGTATATCTTATACAATTCCGTTAGTGGCTGGTATCCTTGCATTGGTAGGGTTCTTTTATACCTATCCGGAAAAGTTCGAGGGTTTTGAAATAGGGGCTGGCGATATGAACAACATAGAGGAGGGAAGGGAAGCGTTCGGACTTTTAATTATCGCAATCGTAATGTTGCTCTTGGCATTTAGGGGATGGATGGTTAAAAGATCAAAGGTCTAAGTCGAACTCTTTTCGCAGCAAATCGATTGCCGGATTCTTTTCGCGTAGCTTCTCGTACTTTTCTTCAGGGGTAAAGGCAAACTTCTTGGCCGTTTCCTCATTGACGGTAATTTTCAGACTGATGAAATGATTGTTCAATTTTAGTTTGAGGTATTCGATCAAATCAAATTGCTCCCGTTCAATTTCCTTTTTCATGGTATCATTGGGCAGCTGAATCCAGAGTGTTGTTTTATCAACTAATTTAGGAATATCGGAATGCAGATTTGAGGCCAGAATTTTTCGGCCATCATCATCGATTTTCTGAACAAAGTCGGCCCAATGACCTTGCATGACTTCTTCTGTAAAATCTTCATTGGGCAACTGACTTTCGTCAATGGAATTATCTTTCTTTTTTAGCTCATGCTCTTTTTTTGCTTTTAAACTGGATATCGAAAGTCCGGATACCCGTTTTACGGGCTTCTTGATATCGATTTTTTTGGCGACAATCCGATTTTGCACCTCTTGCGCTACGCCGGTAGCTTGTTTTGGTCCTGAAATTAAAAGAGCTGAAGTATCCTGCACTTCGGATTCATTGGCCATAACGGATTTTTCTCCTTCTTCATTTTTTAAAAGGGTTTCGGGTTTCGATATTACCTCTTGAATATGGGCTGTTTCTTCCTCCTGATCTTCTAAATCGGTTAAAGATCCTTTTGGGTTTTCTTTCTTGGTGGGTTTGTTTATTCCCTTGAAAAAGCTTGCTGGTGCAATGAATTCAATTGTTTTTCGGTCAAGTGCTACCGATTCAGGGTTTTTTTTTTGACCATCAAAATCGATGGAGGCCAGTTTCATTAACGTAAGTTCTACCAACAAGCGCTGGTTCTTGCTGGTCTTGTATTTTAAATCGCAGTCGTTGGCAATTTGTAATGCTTGCAATAAAAATGCCTTTGACGTCTTTCTTGATTGTTGCAGATACTGTTGTTTGGCTCCTTCCCCAACTTCTAATAAGGTAATGGTGTTTTCATGTTGACAAACCATCAAATCCCTAAAATGAGAGGCCAGACCACTTATAAAATGATGACCATCAAAACCAAGTGCCAACGTTTTATTGAATAGTAATAGCAATTCCGGAATATTGTGCCCGAGAATGAAATCCGTGGTCTCAAAATAGGTCTCATAATCGAGAACGTTGAGGTTTTCGGTGACCGCCTTCCGGGTCAGCTGTTTCCCCGAAAAACTAACCACCCTATCAAAAATTGAAAGCGCATCTCGCATGGCGCCATCTGCCTTTTGGGCTATGATGTGAAGCGCATCCTCCTCGGCTTCGATCCCTTGTTGTTCGGCAATGTATTTTAAGTAAGCTGCCGCATCCTTAACTGTGATACGTTTGAAATCGAATATTTGACACCTAGAAAGTATCGTCGGAATGATTTTATGCTTTTCGGTAGTCGCCAATATGAAAATAGCATGTTTTGGAGGTTCCTCTAATGTTTTTAAAAATGCATTAAAGGCCGAAGCCGAAAGCATGTGTACCTCATCAATGATATATACTTTGTATTTTCCTACTTGGGGCGGAATCCGTACCTGATCGATAAGGCTGCGAATATCATCTACCGAGTTATTCGAAGCAGCATCAAGTTCGAAAATATTAAAGGCATAATCTTCATCTTCACTTTGAGTACCATCTTGGTTGATTTGCTTGGCCAAGATTCTTGCACATGTGGTTTTGCCTACGCCCCTTGGACCACAAAAAAGTAGGGCTTGAGCTAAGTGGTTGTTCTCAATTGCATTCAACAGCGTATTCGTAATTGCGCGTTGCCCCACGACATCTTTAAAAGTCTGAGGACGGTATTTTCTTGCTGATACAATGAAAGGTTTCAAATCAATAGCGTTTTAAGGCAATTTCGAGTTTCGCCGAAAGGTAAATACAAATATAAAAATTGGATTGGATCGAAGGTTTTCTTTCGGATGGATTAAGTCTTTTTTTATCAACAATTACCTTAAATTTGCACTTAGCAGGTCTCCCTATCGCGATGACTATAAACGTTAGCGAGGAAAGTCCGGACACCATAGTGCAACATAGCGGGTAACACCCGTCGTCACGTCTCGGCGTGATAGGACAAGTGCAGCAGAAAGAATGTACAGGTAATGCTGTAGTGAAATCAGGTAAACTCTATGTGGTGAAACGTCATGTAAATCGATGTTTGAGGGTAGCACGCCCAAATCGAAGGGTAGGCGGTTTGAGTCTTTGGGCAATCAAAGATCTAGATAAATGATAGGGATTCGTTGAACGAATACAGAATCCGGCTTATGACCTGCTTTTTAAAGAAATTAGTTTATTCCCGTGAAGGCGGGAATCTTTTAACCATATCATTAAGTGTAATTTGAAGTCCACCCAGCTCATGTTCAAAGGCTTATGGTTCAACTTCAAAATTCAT
Source organism: Maribacter sp. (assembly GCA_029287355.1). GTDB lineage: Bacteria > Bacteroidota > Bacteroidia > Flavobacteriales > Flavobacteriaceae > Maribacter_C. The sequence continues at coordinate 2,646 of JARFRH010000232.1, forward strand.
TTCTAATTGATGTCCGAAATCCAAATCATTCTGGATAATCAAAAGCTTTTCCACTTCTTTTTTAATTTCGATTAACATTAAATTCAGGCTTTGCTCGCCACCTATGTATTTGGATGAATAATTTCATTTAGATTGTATCAAGGACCTTTGCAGATACGAAAAGTGGGTTTGTTCTCCTTAAGATGGGAGTTCCAGTTGGCCATTCATGCATCTGGTCATATAAGCCGAAAAGGCGATAGCCAAGATTCTCCATGAATTTTTTTATCATGACAAAGTCAACATGAAAGGTGTTCTCAGGATTCATTGAAACTTCAACCTCCACAAAGGCTATCATTTGTTTTTCCAACATTTGAACACTTCCTTTCAGCACTTCCAAATCGTATCCTTCCGTATCGATTTTTAAGTAATCAATGGTTTGTATTTCGTGATTCAAACAAAAATCATCGAGCTTTTCAATGGTTACTTGCTCAGGCACCAAATTGTCGGGGTCTGTTGTTTTTGCATTCACAATGCTGGTCATATCGGACCATAAATTATGTTTGTCAACAAAAATCTCAGTTTCCATATTCTCAGATCCCAATGCGATTTTATGGTGGTTAACGTTTTGACCCGCTGTACGTTCTTTAAGCACTTCAAACGTTTTTTGAATAGGCTCGAAACACCATATTTGAGACGTTGGGAAAACGGCTATTATATCCGTTACGGTTTGGCCGATATTTGCGCCAACATCAAAAAATATATGGAATGGGTAATCAGTAAAACTTCTTTTGATATCATGGAACGGGTCTTGGCCAAATGGTTTTTTTTGATAAATCATGAGGCCAAAATTCCTGTAAATGGCATCCCTAATTTTTAACTTCCAGTTCATTGGGTTATTCTTTCGAGAATGGAATTATGAATAAACTCGTTCCATTCTATTTAACAAAAAAACTAAAAACACTTCCGCCATATTTTCGTTCACTTGAAAAATTAGACAAATGCGATAACTTCATTTGTTTGGCATGTTCAATAATCAATTGCCCATCCGGCAAAAGAAGTTCGTTTCCAAAAACCAATTGATGAATTCTTTCAAAATCTTCTAAACCCATATTATAGGGTGGGTCAGCGAAAATGACATCCGATTTTAAGCTGGTTTTTTCCAAAAAAGGAAAAACATCGCTCTTATGTGACCTGATGTCCATTTTAAATTCTTCCGATATTTTTTCGATGAACTGTATACAACCATGGTCGGCATCTACGGCGGTTATCCTACAAGTTCCCCTAGAGGCGAATTCGTAACTGATGTTTCCAGTTCCGGAAAAGAGATCAAGTACCGAAATTTCATCAAAATAGAATTGATTGTTCAATATATTGAACAGTCCCTCTTTGGCCATATCCGTAGTTGGCCTGACGGGTAATTTTTTTGGCGCAGTGATTCGCCTTCCTTTAAAAGAGCCGGAAATAATTCGCATTATAAGGAATTTAAGACGGTAAAATCGATAGCTTCTCCATCCAGATTTGCAAAGGGATACGAAGTTGTTGGTAAAACAAAAATCGAAACATTTTTCACGTACTGATAGCAAATCGCATAGAGTTCGTCTCCTTCCTCAACATTTCCAAAGAGCTTCAATTTGGTATGCTCAGTATCCAGTTTTAACTGTTCCATGGTGAAAAGCAGATAGTATACTAAATCTTCCTTTGTGTCGAAATTAAAACTGTTAAAGAGCAATAATTTCTTTTTTGCTATAATGGTAATATCCATCTGTCGATGGGCAATATGAATATAGCAAGTGGGTTCTTTATCAGTAATGTTTTCTTTGAGCAGTGATTTTATCATCACCGTACCGTTATGTTTAAAAGTGAACTCCCCGAAGAGCTCGTAGATATAGTTGTTCACATTTACGAACGGAACATATACATTCATCATATCATGCCCCTCTATTTCGTCATAGACCATATGATCCGTAGCCAATATTTTAGTATTGAACTTTAGGTAATTGGGCATTTCATTCTGATCAAATAAGGACTTGGGCACTAAACTGAATAAGTTGTTGCGGTGCACAACAATGACTTCCGAAAATGATTTTTGAGTCAGCGAATGCCTTTCGAATAGGGCAACTAAGCCTTTTTGTAGACCATAAGGGGATCGTTCTTTTTCAAAAATTATAGTTTCGGAATAGCGAATACTATTTTCGAGAGTATCGACAACGCAAAAAGAAAGTCCATTCAAGCTAAC
>JARFRH010000256.1 GCA_029287355.1 Maribacter sp.
CTGAAATACCTTATGTAAGTCATGCACTAAAAAATGAAACGGATATTGATTCTAGTTTTGTACTTATTGGAGGAATGTCAGGTGTTGGTGCGAAAGGCTCATTAGCCTATGGACTAATTGCTGCAGACCTTATTTTGGACAAAAGAAATGATTCATTTATGTATCAAAAATCTAAATCAGCTTTAGGAACGGAGAGACTGATTAAAGACATACAGGATATTAAAAACTAAATACTCAAACCAGCATGAAAAGAGTACTAACTTGTTTGTTTCTAATTTCAATTTTCGGATGCCAAAAAAAGGCTGACCTAAATCAATCAGCCATTACTGAACCCCTTCCAGAACCTGATTTTACAATTTCAGTTGAAAAAAACCATAATAAATTCAGTAGCGCTATTCCCTATCAAATCAAAGTTCCAAATGGAAGTGTAGTTGAGGCATATACCAAAGAAGCAACTGGAGGGCAGTTGAATATCAATTCTACACTGGATGATTTCAAGAAAGTGGATATGGATAAAGTTCATACTTTAACAGGACCAATATATATTGAAGGGGCAGAAGTTGGCGATGTGTTAGCCGTGGAGTTACTTGACTTGGAACCTGGAGATTGGGGATGGACAGGAATGGGGCCTGAATTTGGGTTCTTAGCTGGTGAAACCGAAGCTGCTGGATTTAAAACCTATGAGCTGGATATAGAAAATAATCGTATACATTTTTCTGAAAACATTAGTATACCTATGAAGCCATTTCCCGGAGTAATGGGGGTAGCACCAAATACAGAAGAAATGTTAACCACTATTCCACCCAGAGCAAATGGTGGAAATATGGATGACCCAAATTTGGTTAAAGGAGTTACCGTATACTTTCCTGTTTTTGTAAAAGGCGCTTTATTTTCAATTGGAGATACACATGCTGTGCAAGGTCTTGGTGAAGTTGTTGGGACGGCAGTAGAATGTGATATGCGAATACGATTTAGGTTAAGGGTCATAAAGGATAAAAAAATAGCAGAGCCCGAATATGAATCTAAAGATTATTATGCAACAACAGGTTTTGGTACAACTATAGACGAAGCAGCTAAAAAAGCTACCCGTTATATGGTAGCACATATTTCAAAAACATATGATATATCATGGGAAGAGGCCTATATGCTTTGTTCACTTATTGGAGATTTAAAAATCGCCGAAGTAGTTGATTTACCACATATGCTGGTAACCATGCATATTCCCAAAAGTGTTTTCGAAAAAGATAAAAAATACTAATGCCAACATAGCTGCTATAAACAATACGGGTTTCGGGCTTACCTGCCTACCAGCAGTCAGTTATGAAAGGTTTGTGTGTTTTTGTGAAGCCAATTCGAGCGCGGGCAGGTCCACAAAATCTTTGGCCCCGATAGCTATTGGGATTGCTTTAAAAAAGGAAGAGAAAAATCAAAACGAAAATATTTTGCTAGGTGTGTGGCGGAAAGCAAACCTTAGTTTGCTCCCGTATTGTTCATAGCTCAATCGTTAGACATAATTTAAAAACTGAAAACAGCATAGTGATTAATGCATACGAATACTTTAAACATCATCCAAAATTCAACAAGCTTGTTGGAAACGATTTCTTATTTGTAGAGTATAAATGTCCTCTCAATATTGAAGAGTATCAACTGTGGATCGAGAATCATTTGATTACCTATGTTATTAGCGGAAAAAAGGATTGGATTTCCGCAAAAGAAACACATCAACTTAAGGCGGGAGACACCCTTTTTGTTAGAAAAGGCGTTTATACTACAAGGCAATATTTAGAAAGCGATTATTGTGTAATGCTGTTCTTCATCAATGATAATTTCATAAAAAGATTTATTAATGATAATCCAACTTTCAAAAGAGAATTAAATCACAAGAAAGAACATAATCAAATTTTCGACATCACGACTAATGAGGTGTTCAAAACATTAATAGAAAGCATATTCCAATATTTAAACCAAGGGGTTGAAATTCCTAGAGAACTTGTGGAAATTAAATTTAAAGAACTACTCTTCAATATTGTGCTTGATTCAAACAATAAAGAATTACTGTTTTTCTTCAATTCAATAGCGCAAAACACTAAAGCGAATATTGAAAATATAATGATGGAAAATTTTCAATACGATTTAAAAATCGCTGATTTTGCCAAACTTTGCGGCAAAAGTTTATCCTCCTTTAAACGGGAATTCAAAGCATGTTTTAACACTACTCCAAGTAGGTGGATAATCAATAAAAGATTGGAACACTCCAAAATGCTATTATTGGGTACAGATCTAAACATAAGTCAGATAGGTTATGAATGCGGCTTTAAAAATAATTCTCATTTTATTCAAGCCTTTAAAAAGAAATCAAGAGTAACCCCAAATAGATTTAGAATACTCAAAAAAGAAGAATAAGTGGGTTTCTTGACCTTTTAAGAACATTATTTGGACTTTTAAGAAATCTCGAAAGGCAATATAAATCCAACCTTTGCATCATTAGTTAATAAAAAAATGATGTGATGTCCAATCAAAATATTTCAACCAAGAAATTTAAATTCATTAAGGACAATTCTATTGTGTACCAAAGACATATGGTTCTTAATGAAAAATATCGAAAAGATTCTGCAACAGCTATGATTACTGATTCTGCGGAGGTTATTGGAATTAATTTGCACGATCCATTTAGAACATCCGTTGCTATAAATGATAAAATGAAGGTTCCATTCAAAATTGGAGTTCATAAAGCAGTTGGTGGGGATCACGATTTCCCAAACCCAGGCGATTTATTATGTGCTTCTTTAGCATCTTGTTTTGAAAGTACGATTAGATTGATTTCCAATAAGTTGGGAATAGAACTTGTCGAAACTAAAATATGCGCAAATGCCCTGGTAGATGTAAGAGGAACATTAATGATCGATAAAGCTGTTCCAGTAGCGTTTCAAACGATGCATATTGATGCATTGATTATTGCTAAAAATACAAATGACAAGCTCTTACAAACATTAATAAAAGGAGCAGAACAGAGTTGTATTGTTTATCGAACTTTAAGAAGAGGTATTCCTATTACTTTAAATACAGACATTAAAATAAATAATGAATAAAAAAATCATGAAAAAATCAGCCATCTTTATTTACGGAATTGTAGCGTATTGTGTTTTTCTAATTGCATTTTTATATGCCATAGGATTTGTAGGCAACATCATTGTGCCAAAATCAATAGATTCTGGTGCGGAAACCACCTTATTATCATCCATTCTTATTAATGTTATAGTATTAAGTGTTTTTGCTTTGCAACATAGTATAATGGCTCGACCTGCATTTAAAAAATGGTTTACAACTATTATTAGTCCGGCCATGGAACGCAGTACTTACATCCTTTTATCAAGTTTAGCGCTACTTTTGATTTACTGGCAATGGCAATCAATAACAACTATTGTATGGGAGGCCGAAAATGAAATTGTTATTCTTATTTTAAGAGGCATATTCTTTCTAGGTTGGCTTATTGTTCTTCTATCAACATTTATGATCAATCATTTCGAGCTTTTTGGATTAGCCCAAATTTTCGATAATCTAAAAAACAGACAAACCCCTAACCCAAAATTTCAAACCAACTTTTTATACAAAATTGTTAGACATCCGATTATGCTAGGTTTTATAATTGCCTTTTGGGCAACACCTACTATGACAGTTGGGCATTTATTATTTTCCTTAGTAACGACTATTTATATTCTTATAGCAGTAAAATTTCTCGAAGAAAAAGACCTTCGTAAATCAATTGGAGAGAAATATGAAACGTACCAAAAAGAAGTACCCATGATTATTCCTTTTACAAAAAATACGAGAAAATTTTAGAAAAAAAAGATGCCTATCAACGTGCCTAGCTACCGGTACGCAGTTATAATTACGTGATGGAATGTGTTTAAAGAGTATCACGGGTATTCTGGCGAATTTCCAAAACGCATTTCCTATCTGTGGTTTTAGCGCCTATGCAACGAATCACACAAAAACCGTTCTCGAAAATTCAAATCAACCTATTTTCATACTTCGAACCCCATCAAATAAGCCCACCTTTTTCTAGACGTTCCATTTTTGGAAAATTGAGACACCTCCTAAGAAATTCGTATTCAATTCAAAATAACACGTAGCTTTTTCAAAATATGATCAATTATATTCCCGGATCGGGCCGTCCTTTCAATCGAACATCAATTCTTTTTTTCTTAACAGTGAGCCGCTTCATTACATCCATTAAGGCTGCATCATTTGTCTTTTTATAAATCTCGTTGATCGCTAAAATAAGTCGTTTTGCCTCTCTTGAGGCTGCCACTCTATCACTAGTGGTCATATTACTCATTTTAGCTTTTTCAAATTCCGATGCTTCTTGCAAAATGTCCATAATTATAATCTTGTTTAAACCGTTGTAAATATAATTAAACATAAAATAGCCATCAAATCTTATCAATTGATTATTACTATTTTAAGATAAAAACAATCTTTAATTGGTAAGTAACAATTAAAAACCAAGACTATCGGCTAAAAATATTTTTTTGGCATGGTTAAATTAATCCCACCTTTAAGTATACTTTTTAAACCATCACCAGCAAATATGAAGCCGAGCCACGGGTGATATCTAAATCGAAGACTTTAGCTAAGACTTAATTCCCGCGTTTCGTTATCCACTATTTTGATATGGACATTCGTGGCATCCTCAGGAAGATACGAGGGTATTTTTTCTGGCCACTCGATAAAAACCCATACATCTTGATGGAGATAATCTTCAAATCCAAGGTCTAATGCCTCGGTTTCATCATTCAATCGATAAAAATCAAAGTGATAGGCTAATAGTTTTCCTGATTTCAAATGGTACTCATGTACAATTCCGAAAGTCGGGCTGCTTACTTCATCTGCCCCACCTAGTTCTTTCACCAATGCCTTTGTCAAGGTTGTCTTGCCAGCGCCCATATCGCCATAGAAACAAAGAATTTTTGATTTTCTTTGTTCAATGATCTTTTTTGCTGCTACTTTGATATTTTCTAAACTGTAGGTCATTCCTTCTCTGTAAATGATGGTCAAACGAGAAAATTATTTCGGGTCCAAAACAACAAAGGGAATGATCATCTCTTCTAATGAAACGCCACCATGTTGATAGGTGTTCCGATAATAACTCACATAATGATTATAGTTGTTCGGGTAAGCAAAAAACAAATCGTTCTTGGCAAATACAAAGGAGCTGCTCATATTAATACTCGGCAAATGAATGCTTCTGGGGTCTTGAGCCGCTAACACATCTTTCTCCTCATAAGAGAGACTTCTTCCGGTCTTATAGCGCAGATTCAGACTGGTGTCTTTATCTCCAATCAATTTGGAAGGCTGTTTTACATTGATGGTGCCATGGTCTGTAGTAATGATTAGTTTCATTCCCATATTTTGGGCCTGTTGTATAATTTCCAATAGGGGAGAGTTCTTGAACCAACTTTGTGTCAATGAGCGATAGGCTTTGTCATTAGACGCAAGTTCTTTGATAACCTCCATTTCGGTCTTTGAATGCGATAGCATATCTACGAAATTATAAACAAGAACCGTGAGGTCATTGTCCTTTTGTGAACGGAAATTTTGTGATAATTGCTTTCCTTTTTTGAGGTTGGTTATTTTATGATATTCCCATTTTAGGTTTAAGCCCAAGCGCTTGATTTGCTCTCCTAAGAATTTATCCTCAAAGAGGTTTTTACCACCTTCGTCGGTATCGTTCTTCCACCAATCAGGATATTTTTTTGCCATCGCAAGTGGAGTAAGCCCTGAAAAAATGGCGTTTCTAGCATATTGGGTGGCCGTGGGAAGTATGCTTAGGTATGATTTTTCGTCCCTTTTCTTATAAAAAGAACTCACCGTATCCTCAAACGCGAACCATTGATCATACCTTAAGTTATCAACAACAACCAGTAAGGTAGGTCGATCTTTCAATTCTGGCTGTACCCATTCTTTGAATAGCGTATGTGACAGTACGGGCCCATTGACATCGGTAAACCAATCCTCATAATTTTTTTCAACGAATTTTCCGAAATGGGTATTGGCTTCAGCTTTTTGAGACTCCAATATTTCGAACATCCCCGTGTCCTCTATATCCTCCAAGCGCATCTCCCAATAAATGAGTTTTTTATACAATTCTATCCATTCTTCATAAGAGTTCACCATAGATAAGTCCATGGCGATCTTTCTAAACTCTTGCTGATAGGTTGCAGTGGTCTTTTCAGAAACCAAGCGAGAATGATCCAGGTTTTTCTTTAGGGATAATAAAATTTGATTCGGGTTTACGGGCTTTATAAGGTAATCGGCGATTTTGGAGCCGATAGCTTCTTCCATAATAAATTCCTCTTCGCTTTTGGTGATCATGACCACGGGCAGACTTGAATTCATGACCTTGATTTCACTCAAGGTTTCCAAGCCTGAAATTCCTGGCATGTTTTCATCCAAAAAAACAATATCCACTCTAGATTGTGAAAGTTCTTCAAGTGCTTCTTGACCGCTTTTGCATGTAATGACATCATAGTTCTTATTTTGAAGAAAGATGATATGAGGTTTTAATAGGTCAATTTCATCATCGACCCAGAGTATCGTTATTTTATTCATAGTTCAGGAAAAGTGTTATGCCGATAACCGGTTATTTGGTTCTTGCATTCTGTCATCGATCCAATGCGAGTAATAAGTAGACAATGATCAAAAACTTTTTATTTATAAAATGTAACGTTCGAGATAGCCTTACTTTTAATAACTTTGGCATGCTAATCCAAGCAAAGTCTATACCATTTTGGCAAAATCGAACAAGCTCAAAATATTCAATGATCCAATTTACGGATTTATTACAATTCCAAGCACCTTAATATTCGACCTGATTGCAGATCCTTATTTTCAACGCCTGCGAAGAATTTCGCAAATGGGACTCTCGTATCTCGTATATCCGGGCGCGCATCACACCCGTTTTCATCATGCCTTGGGAAGCATGCATTTAATGGCTCAAGCAATACAAGTACTTCGTTTTAAAGGTGTTGAGATAAGTGATGAGGAGAAGGAAGCTCTTTTGTGCGCGATATTATTGCACGATATAGGGCACGGACCCTTTTCTCATGCGATGGAAGAAAGTATTGTTGAAGGTGTGCATCACGAACACATTTCGACCCTGTTTATGGAAGATTTGAACCACAGGTTTAACGGAAGTTTAACGCTGGCTTTGAAAATATTTAAGGGCAATTATCCCAAGAAGTTCTTGAATCAATTAGTATCGAGTCAGTTGGATATGGATCGTTTGGACTATCTCAAGCGGGATAGTTTCTACACAGGTGTGGCAGAGGGGAATATCAATGCGGAACGTTTGATAAGCATGATGAATGTTTTTAACGGTGAACTGGTGATGGAAGAAAAAGCGATCTACTCCGTCGAAAAATTTTTAATGGCACGGCGCTTTATGTACTGGCAAGTGTACCTGCACAAGACCGGCATAGTGGCAGAGCAATTGTTGATACGTATTCTAAAGCGGGCGAAAATACTCTTGGAGCGAGGAGTTAAACTTCAATGTAGCCCAGTTTTCTTGTTCTTTTTGGAAAATAAAATCACAAGTGATAATTTTGATTCCGATGTTTTGCACAAGTTCGCACAACTAGATGATATCGATCTATTGTCAGCAATAAAACTGTGGCAAGGCCATCAAGATTTTGTGCTATCTCATTTATGTCAGATGGTAATCAATAGAACACTGTTGCGCATAAAACTAAAAAAGAAACCTATTAGGGAAGATTTGGTTTTAAAATACGCGAATAGCTTTAAAGAGACCCATAATGTTTCTGAAGAAGAATCGGAATATTTTGTCTTTACGGGTAAGATAGCGAATAGGGCGTATGATTCTGCTAATCAGAATATAAACATTCTGAAAAAAAATGGAAAAATCACTGATGTTGCAAAAGCTTCTGACCATCTAAATTTGAAGGCTCTTTCAAAGACAGTGACCAAATATTATATCTGTTACCCTAAAGAATCTGCTTAACTATTTTTCTTACTTTTGTGATCATGATTTTCACAGCAGGTCAAATTGCAGGTATTTTAGAAGGTGAAGTGGAAGGAAACCCCGAAATAGCCGTTCACAAAGTTGCCAAAATAGAAGAAGGTGAAAAAGGATCTTTGACCTTTCTGGCAAATCCAAAATACACGCCATACATTTATACGACCAAGGCCTCGATTACTATAGTCAACAAAGATTTTACGCCCGAGCAGGAGATATTCACTACGCTAATAAAAGTCGATGATGCTTACGAATCTTTTTCAAAGTTATTGGAGTATTACGATAAGGTCAAGAGTGCCAAGGTGGGGGTAGAGCATCCGAGCTATTTATCTGAAAGTGCAACGTTTGGAGAGAATCTTTATATGGGTGCTTTTTCTTATGTGGGCGATCATGTGGTTATGGGTGAAGGGGTGCAAATATATCCTCATGCTTATGTGGGGGAAAATGTGAAATTGGGTGATAATGTCACATTGTTCTCTGGGGCAAAAGTCTATTCTGATACCGTTATAGGAAATAATTGTGTTATTCATAGTGGGGCAATTGTTGGTTCTGATGGCTTTGGCTTCGCACCTAACAAAGACGGAATTTTCAATAAGATACCTCAAACGGGGAATGTCATTCTTGAAGAAGATGTAGATGTCGGAGCCGGTACCACGATAGACCGAGCCACTTTAGGATCAACGATTCTAAGAAAAGGAGTAAAGTTGGACAATCAAATACAGATTGCGCACAATGTTGAAATTGGCGAACATACGGTTATAGCGGCACAAACTGGTATCGCAGGTTCTGCCAAAATAGGAAAACGATGTTTGATTGGAGGGCAAGTGGGTATTGTAGGTCACATCATCATAGGGGACGATGTTAGAATTCAGGCTCAATCAGGAATTGGTAGAAATATTAAAGATGGCGAAATTTTGCAAGGATCTCCGGCCTTGGCTTATGGTGATTATAATAAATCATATGTACACTTTAGGAATTTACCGAAGATTGTAAATCAAATTAACGAACTGGACAAAAAGAATAGCATTGACAACAACGAACAATAAACAAAGAACGATTGCCAAAGAGGTTATCCTAAAAGGAGTGGGTCTTCACACAGGAAAGGACGTCACTATGAAGTTCGTTCCGGCACCTGAAAATCATGGATATGCCTTCAAACGAGTTGATTTAGAGGGGCAACCCATCATAGAAGCAGATGCCAACTACGTAGTCAATACGCAAAGAGGTACCAATTTAGAGAAAAACGGTGTTAAAATACAGACTTCTGAACATGTGCTCGCTGCGCTTGTGGGCATGGAAATAGATAACGTACTCATTGAATTGAACGCTCCAGAACCACCAATTATGGATGGTTCTTCAAAATATTTTGTTGAGGCACTTGAAATTGTAGGCGCTGTAGATCAAGAGGTCGACCGCGAAGAATATGTGGTGAAGGATGTGATTTCGTATAAAGACGAGGCCACTGGCAGTGAAATTACGATCATTCCTGCTGACCGGTATCAAGTGACTACAATGGTCGATTTCGGAACTAAGGTATTGGGCACCCAAAATGCTACATTAGAGGATCTAACGGATTTTAAGACAGAAATCGCGGATGCCAGAACTTTTAGCTTTTTGCACGAACTGGAGGCCTTACTCGAAAACGGTTTAATCAAGGGGGGCGATTTGAATAATGCCATTGTTTATGTAGACAAGGAGATTTCAGAAGAAACCATGAAAAAATTAGAGAAGGCTTTTGACAAGAAAAAGCTCTCCGTAAAACCGAATGGAATTCTCGACAATTTGACGCTCCACCAGCCCAATGAAGCAGCACGACACAAGTTGTTGGATGTCATTGGCGATTTAGCACTGGCAGGTACTAGAATTAGAGGAAAAGTGATTGCAAATAAACCCGGTCATTTTGTGAACACTCAGTTTGCAAAGAAGCTCTCCAAGATTATCAAAGCCGAAATGCGCAATCAAGTTCCGAAATTTGATTTGAACCAACCACCATTGATGGATGTTAATCAAATTATGGCTATGTTGCCTCATCGACCTCCTTTTTTGTTTGTAGATAGAATTCTAGAACTTAGTGATCAACACGTTGTGGGCATGAAAAATGTCACGATGAATGAACCATTTTTCCTAGGTCATTTTCCTGGTGCCCCCGTAATGCCTGGTGTTTTGCAAGTGGAAGCCATGGCGCAGACGGGCGGCATACTAGTACTGAGTACCGTGCCTGATCCAGAGAACTACCTTACGTTTTTCATGAAAATAGATAAGGTCAAATACCGACAACAGGTAATGCCCGGTGATACCTTGATTTTTCAATGTAAACTGATTACGCCGATTCGTAGAGGAATTTGCCATATGCAGGCCTATTCTTATGCAAATGGAAAATTGGTTTGTGAAGCAGAAATGATGGCACAAATATCGAGAAGAAAAGACGTATGAATCAACCGTTAGCTTATATACATCCTGGTGCCAAAATATCGAAAAATGTTGTTGTCGAGCCTTTTACTACAATACACAATAATGTAACGATTGGTGATGGCACCTGGATTGGTTCGAACGTTACCATAATGGAAGGCGCCCGAATCGGAAAAAATTGTAATATTTTTCCCGGGGCAGTAATTTCAGCTCCTCCACAAGACTTAAAATACGACGGTGAAGATACAACGGTACGTATAGGCAATGGTACCACAATCAGGGAATGTGCCACCATACACAAGGGAACGTCGGATCGCAATAAAACGGTCATTGGCAAGAATTGTTTGATTATGGCATATTGCCATATTGCCCATGATTGTTTGGTAGGCGATAATTGTATTTTTTCAAATAACTCAACACTTGCTGGTCATGTGACCATTGGGAATAATGTGATTTTGGCCGGCTTGGTTGCGGTGCATCAATTTGTGTCAGTTGGGCAACATGCTTTTGTCACAGGAGGTTCTTTAGTCAGAAAAGACGTTCCCCCATTTGTGAAGGCCGCTCGAGAGCCACTATCGTATGTAGGAATCAATTCAGTGGGACTAAGAAGAAGAGGATTCGAATCGCATAAAATCAGGGAAATACAGAATATTTATAGGATCCTTTATCAAAAAAATTATAATAATTCACAAGCTGTTCAGATTATTGAAGCCGAAATGGAGGCGACTCCCGAACGCGATGAAATACTACAGTTTATAAGGGATTCCCAAAGAGGTATTATGAAAGGATACTTCAGTGCAAATTAAAAACTAAATATGGCATCAACTTCCGATATAAGAAAAGGATTGTGTATCAAATACAATCATGACATTTTCAAGATTATAGAGTTCCTTCATGTAAAACCGGGTAAAGGGCCGGCATTTGTCCGAACCAAGTTAAAAAGCGTAACTACAGGAAAGGTTATAGACAATACTTTCTCTTCGGGCCACAAAATAGAGGATGTCCGTGTTGAGACCCGCTCATACCAATTTTTATATGCTGAAGGGGAGACCTATCACTTCATGAACACCGATGACTATAATCAGATTTCATTGCAAGAAAGTAGTTTGGATGCTCCTGGCTTATTAAAAGAAGGAGAAGTAGTGAAAATCATGTTCAATACGGAAGATAGTATGCCTCTTTCTGTAGATATGCCCGCGAGTGTTATTTTGGAAGTAACCTATACGGAGCCTGGCGTTAAAGGAAATACCGCAACAAATGCTACGAAACCGGCCAAAGTTGAGACTGGTGCAGAGGTAAACGTTCCCCTTTTTATCAATGAAGGCGATAAAATCAAAGTGGACACTGAAAAAGGAACTTACATCGAAAGGGTCAAAGTATAATATTTTTCTCGGAGAATTTTTCTTCAATACTGCAAAGAGCATCGTATTCTAATTTATGATTCATAAATAATCCCAAAATTGAGATTTCCAACACCACATACACTTCAACAGATTGCCACTATAGTGGGTTGTGATTCGGTTGGTCCAGAAAATTTTCCAGTACTAGGTATGAATGAAATTCACGTGGTACGTGAAGGGGAAATAGTTTTTGTTGACCATCCGAAGTATTACGAAAAGGCTTTGGGGAGTAGGGCCTCGGTTATTTTAATAAATAAGGAGGTGGATTGTCCTGATGGAAAAGCACTATTGATTTCCGATGATCCTTTTAGGGATTTCAATATATTGACCGATTTTTTTAAACCTTTCGAGAAAGCACATTCTTCTATTTCCGATTCAGCTGAAATAGGTCAAAATACTGTAATTCAGCCAAATACATTCATCGGAAATCATGTTAAAATAGGAAACAATTGTGTGATTCATTCCAATGTGTCTATTTATGACAATTGTGTCATTGGAGATAACGTCATCATTCACGCGGGCTCAATTATAGGCTCAGATGCCTTCTATTATAAAAATAGACCGGATGGATATGATCGATTAAAATCCGGTGGGCGCGTGGTATTGGAAGATTACGTGGAAATAGGTGCACTTTGTACCTTGGATAGGGGGGTCACTGGTGATACCACAATAAAGAAAGGTACCAAACTTGATAACCAGGTCCAAGTGGGCCATGATACCATAATAGGGCAAAAATGCTTGATAGCTTCCCAAGTAGGCATTGCAGGCTGTGTAGTTATCGAAGATGAAGTCACCCTTTGGGGACAAGTGGGTATTAGTAGCGCGGTCACCATAGGTAAGAAGGCGGTTCTCATGGGCCAAGCGGGTGTTTCAAAGTCCATTCCTGGAGGTAAAAGCTACTTCGGTACTCCAGTTCAAGAATCTAGGGAAAAATATAAGCAATTGGCCAACGTCAAGAAGATTCCTTCCATCCTGAAAAAATTAGAAGAATAATATGCACAAGATTACTTTAGATTTCATTCGCAAACCTATATTTTTGTGCAGCTTTAAATAAATCATAAAGAGTATGAGTGTCTTAGTAAATAAAGATTCCAAAATAATTGTACAAGGTTTTACGGGTAGTGAAGGTACATTTCACGCGGAACAAATGATAGAATACGGCACCAATGTTGTTGGTGGTGTGACTCCAGGAAAAGGTGGTCAAGAACATTTAGGTAGACCTGTATTCAATACCGTTGAGGAAGCTGTGGAGAAAGTAGGCGCTGATACCACTATCATATTCGTGCCGCCGGCATTTGCTGCAGATGCGATTATGGAGGCCGCCGATGCAGGAATTAAAGTGATCATTACTATTACCGAAGGTATTCCCATAGCTGATATGGTGAAGGCTTCGAATTATATAAAGAATCGGGATTGTAGATTGGTAGGTCCAAACTGCCCTGGAGTAATTACGCCAGGTGAGGCTAAAGTCGGTATTATGCCTGGCTTTGTTTTCAAAAAAGGAAATGTAGGTATTGTCTCTAAATCCGGAACATTGACCTATGAAGCGGCTGATCAAGTGGTACGTCAAGGACTAGGAATCACAACTGCTATTGGCATTGGTGGCGACCCGATTATCGGAACCACTACAAAAGAAGCGGTTGAATTACTGATAAACGATTCAGAAACCGAATGCGTGGTTATGATAGGTGAAATTGGTGGGCAATTGGAAGCTGATGCCGCTAAATGGTATAAGGAGAGTGGTAGTAAGAAACCGGTTGTTGGTTTTATTGCGGGAGAAACTGCTCCTGCAGGAAGAACTATGGGTCACGCAGGTGCCATTGTTGGTGGTAGTGATGATACGGCTCAAGCCAAGAAAAGAATCATGCGTGAACATGGTATTCATGTGGTGGACTCCCCTGCTGAAATTGGAAAAAAAGTAAAAGAGGTCTTAGGATAACGAGCACTGAGTTTGTTAAACTTTTTAAAATACAAGATTATATTTAGTCCATCATTCTTACTTTAGGGTGATGGATTTTTTGATTTTAAGTGTCAGTATTTTAAAACAATTTCTAAGAATACATCAGATGAAATCAATCAAAAACGAATGCTCATGAAAAAAACAACTTTGCTCTTAGTTATTGGAACCCTATTTTTCATTTCCTGTAAGAAAAGTATTTCCGAAGAAGCGGTTACAACGATCACAGCCAAAGACGCCAATGGATTTTCCTATGAATCAATCACGAATGATCCAACGGGTTTGCGATTGTATACACTTGATAATGGCCTAAAAGTTTACCTAAGTAAAAACACCGATGAACCTAAAATACAGACCTTCATTGCAGTAAGGGCAGGGTCGGTTTATGATCCAAAAGACAATACAGGCTTGGCGCACTACTTAGAGCATATGGTTTTTAAAGGTACCGATGCCATTGGTACACAGAATTGGGAAGAAGAGCAGGTAAAACTAGCTATGATTTCAGATCTGTATGAAAAACACAAGGCAGAAAACGATCCCGTGACAAAAAAAGTGATCTACAAATCGATAGATAGTCTGTCTTTTGAAGCCTCTAAAATTTCGATTGCAAACGAATATGATAAGATGGTGTCTTCATTGGGGGCACAGGGCACTAATGCCTGGACCTCTAATGAAGAAACGGTTTATACAAATAAGATACCTACTAATGAGCTCGATAAATGGCTGCATCTAGAATCCGAACGCTTTGGCCAATTGGTTTTGCGATTATTTCACACAGAGCTGGAAGCGGTTTATGAAGAGTTCAATAGAGGCCAGGATTCCGATGGGCGAAAATTATTTACTGCTTTGAATGATGCTTTATTTCCTACCCATCCCTATGGGCAACAGACTACCATTGGTATCTCGGAACATTTGAAAAACCCATCAATGGTGGCTATTAACAATTATTTCAACACCTATTATGTGCCGAACAATATGGCGGTTATCCTAGTGGGTGATATTGAATTCGAGGAAACCATTAAGAAGGTAAACAACGCTTTCGGCGCGTTTAAATATAAAGAAGTAGTGCACCCTATAAGACCGATCGAAGAGCCGATAGTCGAATCTGTTAAACGAGAGGTTTTTGGCCCGGAATCTGAAAATATGATGATGGCCTATAGATCTGCAGGTATTGGGTCTGAAGAAGAGAGATATATAATTTTAATAGATTATATTCTTGCAAATAGTACGGCAGGACTAATCGATTTAAATTTAAATCAAGAACAAAAAGTACAACGTGCCGGTTCTTTTACAAGGTTTTTAAATGATTATGGTTTACATATGATGTATGGTTATCCTAAATCAGGTCAGTCTCTCGATGAAGTAAAATATCTTTTGCTGGATCAAATTGAATTGATAAAACAAGGGAAGTTCGAAGATTGGATGATTGATGCTGTAACCAATGATTTAAAGTTAAATGAAATGCGCCAATTCGAGAATGCCTCATCGGTTGCAAATGCATACGTAAAAGCTTTTGTGCATTTTCAAGATTGGGAGGATCGCGTAAAGGTCATTGATGAAATGAAGAAAATCACAAAAGCGGAGCTTGTAGATTTTGCTAATAAATTTTACAATGACAATTACGCCGTAGTTTATAAAAGACAAGGTAAAGACGATAATCAAGTAAAGGTTGAAAACCCTGGTATTACCCCAATAGAACTGAATAGAGGCAAGAAGTCTGAATTCTTGACAAGCTTTGATGCCATGGAGTCCACTGAAATTGAGCCAAAATTCATCGATTATGCTTTGGCGATCAAAACCAGTACGTTGAGTAACGGTTTAAAATATGAGTATGTGGCCAATGAAATTAATGATTTGGCCCAGCTTTATATCTTTTTTGATATGGGTAAAGACCACGATAGAAAATTGGATTTAGCGATTGGTTTCTTTGAATATGTCGGTACTGATACAAAATCTATTGAGGATATAAAAAAGGAATTCTACAAATTAGGGGTTAACTATGGAGTATATTCCCAAAGTGACAAATCTGGAATCTATTTATCTGGATTACGAGAGAATATAGATAAAGGTTTAGGGTTACTTGAAGATTTATGGGTAAATGCAAAAGCAGATCCCTCTGCTTATAACAAGTATGTTCTTAAACTTGCTAAAGAACGTCAGGAAACCAAATCTGACAAAGGTGCTATCATGTGGAATGGTTTGTGGGCATATGGTCAATTTGGCGATGAATCGAGACTGCGGGATATCTATACTATTGAAGAATTGAAAGCTATAAACCCTCAAGAACTGGTTGAATTGGTAAAGAATCTGCGTAACTATGAACATCATTTCTTCTATTACGGCAAGAATGAACAGGATGGTATTGCGGCTATTGAAGCAAAGCACTCAACGCCTAAAGAATTCTTGCCTTATCCGGAACCCAAGCAATATGAGCCTAAGGCAATGAGTGGAAATGTGTATTTTGTTGATTATGACATGGTACAAGCAGAAATGTTGTTCATGGCTAAAGGAGATACTTTTGATCCTAAAAAAATGGCTGTTTCCTCTTTGTTCAACACCTATTTCGGAGAGGGTTTATCATCTATTGTTTTTCAGGAGATTCGAGAGTCGAAGTCACTTGCGTACTCTGCTTTTGCTTCTTACGCAGGGGCAAGCAAGACGAATGACCCTGATTATGTGTATGCCTATGTAGGTACTCAAGCCAACAAAATGAATCAAGCTATGGATGCAATGTTGGAATTGATGAACAATATGCCCGAGGCGAATGAAAATTTTGAGGCGGCGAAAGAATCCACTTTAAAGCGGATGGCTGCGGAGCGTATCAACAAAACAAATATTTTTTGGTCTTATGAAAGGTTGAAGAAAAGGGGTATGACAGAAAATAATAAAAAAGAAATGTATGCAGCTGTTCAAAACATGACCCTTGAAGATCTTCGCGATTTTTTTAATGAAAACATCAAGGGATCGAATTACGATTTAATGGTTATTGGCAATAAGAAGGATGTTGATATCAAGATCTTGGAAAAATTCGGAAAAGTTAAAGAGCTAGATGTTGATTATCTTTTCAACTATGAAAAACCGGCACCTATAAAATCTTAACAAAGGTTGGTTTAGAAATCGTATTTTTGAATTTAATAGAAAATAAATTCCAACCGTTAGAATGTAATTAGTAGAAGGGACTATCGGAATTATTTCTGGGGGCAGCAGGGGTATTGGGACAGGT
>JARFRH010000324.1 GCA_029287355.1 Maribacter sp.
TAGACGTAGCAAAGGCCGCTGTTGGTGGAAGGAAATGGAAAAGCACATGAACGAACAGTTTGAAAGTATCAGGAAGGGAGGAAAATCATTTGGTCTCCTTGGATTCGCGTATCGCCTCTATCGAAAACGGCAGGGAGATTCAGATAAAGAAGGCCGGGTTTACGGTTAAAATGATAGAGTACACTTCGGAAAGTTTCTTGAAAACACTTCGCAACAAGCTTTTATGGGGCGAAGACAAGCGCAATTAGGTTTCACATATACTAGTACAACTTGGGAAAGGGAAAAAAGAAAAACCCGGGAATTCGGGTTCCTAAGTGGTAGCAGTGCCAAACAATAAATGCCGCTAAAAACTGTTTATCATGTGAGAGCCTGTTTAGGAACTTGAGATTGGTATTTTTATAGGTCATTTTGGATGTAGTATGAGATGAAATTTTTGAGCGTAGCCTTCGTTACGATCATGAATTTTATTGAAATCATGAGCAAAAAGGGGCATTATAATACAATTGACAAATTCCTAAATAGGCTTTAAAACAGGAATGTGATAATTCAGCAGTCTGAACCGCTGCAATTGTTATATTTGCAAACTTTTAGAAGTTATGAGGAGTTTACTTTTTTTAATTCTCTTTTCCATATCCGGCATATTGCAGAGTCAAACCTACGAGATAGGGGTTTTTGGTGGAGGCACCAATAACATTGGTGATGTGGGTAGAACCAATTTTGTTTTACCTTCTAATTTTGCTGTTGGTGGTCTGTTTAAATGGAATAAAAGTAAGCGTTATGCCTGGCGGGCCAGTATGGTATATGGTAAGTTCAAAGCAGATGACTCAAAATCGAGTATACGTTCTAGGCAACAACGTGGCTTTGTGGTCGATAATTCTATTTTAGAAGCATCGGCTGGATTGGAATTCAATTTTGTTGAATATAATTTACATAAATTAGGCCCAGCGTTTACACCATATTTATATACGGGTGTCACCTATTTTAGATATGATTATAACTTTTTCGATGCAGGAATATTGCAAAAACTTGATCAAACGGATGGCAGTTTCGCTATTCCGATGACCGTTGGCTTCAAGTACCGCATAAGCCAGCTCTTTATTTTAGGGGGTGAGATAGGTGCTAGATATACTTTTACCGATAATCTGGATGCCAGTAACCCGGAAAAATCGAATGTTAGCCAGCAGATAGATCCTGCATTCGGGAATATTTTTAGTGATGACTGGTATGTTTTTACTGGTCTAACCTTTACATATACTTTTGGTAGAAAACCTTGTTCCGATTGTTTTGAGTAATATGGAAAATGAATACTATAGAAGACATTAAGAACGAAAACTTGCCTCGTCATATCGCCATTATAATGGATGGTAATGGAAGATGGGCAAAACAAAAAGGAAAACTGAGGGTTTTTGGCCATGAACATGGCGTAAAAACAGTTCGCAATACAGTTGAAGATTGTGTTCGTCTGAAGCTTGAATTTCTTACCTTATATACCTTCTCGACCGAGAATTGGAAAAGGCCAAAATTGGAAGTCGACACACTCATGCGGCTATTGGTCTCTTCGCTCAAAAAAGAACTTAAAAGTTTCACAAAAAACAACATTAGGTTAAATACCATTGGTGATATTGCCTCTTTGCCTCAGGGGGCTCACAAAGAGCTTGTGGAAGTGATGGAGAAAACAAAGGGAAATACAGGAATGACATTAACTTTAGCCTTGAGTTACGGGGCTCGCGAAGAACTTAAAAACGCTGTGAAACAGATAAGTATCAAAGTTAAAAATAATATAATTTCTCCCGAAAATATTGATGAAACCATTATTAATACCCATCTTTACACGCACGATTTACCAGACGTGGATTTGCTGATCCGTACCAGTGGGGAACATAGGATCAGCAATTTTTTACTTTGGCAGATAGCGTACGCTGAATTATATTTTATTGACGTATTTTGGCCCGATTTTAAAGAGCATCATTTGGTAGAGGCCATCAAAAATTATCAGAACAGAGAACGACGATTTGGAAAAACTAGCGAACAACTCAATTAATGGTGTGAAAAAATTCATATCAATAAAATTCTTTTTTACTCTCCTACTCCTTTTTACCGGTATATTCAACTTCGCACAGAGCAGCAGCTCTTATGAAGATGGTAAGAAATATATATTGGCTGGGCTCGAGGTTTCGGGTTTAAAGAGTTACAATGAACAAACGGTCAAGACCTATACGGGACTTCGAGTAGGCCAACCCATTACCATTCCAGGAGATCAAATAAGCGCCGTAATCAACAAATTATGGGGCCTGGAGTTATTCAGTAATATCGAGTTCTTTGTCACCAATATAGAAGGGGAGAATATTTATCTTGAATTGGTCATTAATGAAAGACCAACACTTACCACTGTCACGGTAAATGGTATCAAGCCCAGGAAGGTGGATGAAATTTTGAAGGACACGGATCTTAAAAAAGGTAAGAAGGTTACAGAGAGTCTTATTGCCAATTCTCGAAATTACATTCAAAACAAATACAAAAAACAGGGATTTTTAAACACAAAAGTGAACATCATTACCGCAAAGGATACCTCAGACACCAATGCTCAGCGCATGGTTATCAATGTGGATAAGGGTGATAAGGTTAAGATAAAAAATATCACCTTTGAAGGCAATGATAAGTTGGGGGATAAAAAGCTTCGCAAAGCACTAAAGAAAACCAAAAGAAAACGCCTCGGGCGTTTCTGGAAAAAGTCGAAATATATAGAGGAAGATTACGATAATGATTTAGACCTATTAATAGATAAATACGCTGAGAATGGGTATCGCGATGCCAGAGTGCTTTCTGATACGATTGTCAAAGTCGATGAGCATAATATTGATATAAAAATCAAAGTAGAGGAAGGTGACCAGTATTATTTTGGTGATATTGATTTTGTTGGTAATTCCGTTTACACCGACAGGCAACTACAAAGTGTATTGCGCATTAAAAAAGGTGCAGTATATAATGGTGTGGAATTGCGCAAGCGAATTGCCGATGATTCAAAACCTGATGCTGAGGATATTACCAGCTTGTACCAGAATAATGGATATCTCTTCTCAAATATTAACCCCGTTGAGGTTTCGGCAGAAAATGACACCATTAATTTTGAGATTCGAATTGTAGAGGGTAAGGAGACCTTTTTGAATCATGTTACCGTATCCGGAAATGACAAAACAAATGATCATGTAATTTTTCGAGAACTACGAACTAGACCTGGTCAAAAATACAACAAGTCCGATATCATAAGAAGTATTCGAGAATTGGGGCAGTTGGGCTTTTTTGATGCGGAACAGGTGAAACCTGATATTCAAAACCCGAACCCTAATGAAGGTACTGTAGATTTGGCCTATAGTTTGGTAGAGTCTGGTTCGAGCCAAATTGAACTTCAAGGTGGCTATGGCGGCGGCGGGTTTATTGGTACGCTAGGCTTGTCTTTTAATAATTTCTCGATCGGCAATATATTAAATGGGGAGGCCTACAAGCCTGTTCCTATGGGCGACGGACAAACATTTGCGTTACGATTACAAGCCAGTAGAACATTTCGTGTATATAGTTTAAACTTTTCAGAACCCTGGTTAGGCGGAAAAAAACCCGTTCGTTTTAATTTGTCTTTTTCCAGAACACAGCAATTCGGAATAGCACGTGATGAATTCGGAAGGATTCAAAATGGGAGGATCGAACCTGATAAGAACCAACAATTTTCTATCACTGGAGTTACAGCGGGTCTCGCGAAGCGGGTTCGTTGGCCGGATGATTATTTTACCATTTCGCATTCTTTGGCGTATCAATTATATGATTTTCGAAATTATAATATCGGGTTGTTCAACTTTGGTAATGGTAAGTCCAATTCTTTGGCGTATACCTTTGGTATCGCTAGAAACGCAACTTCAGGAGGCCGAATATTTCCAAGGGGTGGTTCCAATTTTGAAATTACGGGTAAATTTACACCGCCCTATTCTTTTTTCAGTGATAAAGACTTCAAATCCTTACGCGATGAAAATGAAGAACTAAACCAACTTAGGGCGACTAATGGGGGACTAGCAGTTGATGAGCAGGCCAGACTCGAAGAGATCGATCAAGAACGTTTTCGATGGTTAGAGTATTACAAAGTAAAATTCAAGGGGGATTGGTATACTACATTGGTGGGTAGTGCCGACAAATCTTTGGTTTTGAGAACGAACGCCGAATTTGGGTTTCTAGGCAATTACAATAATGACGTGGGTGATGTGCCGTTCGAACGGTTTTTTGTAGGAGGTGACGGACTTGGTAATTTTACGCTTGACGGAAGGGATATTGTTCAATTAAGAGGGTATGAAAATCAATCTCTTACCCCAGTTGACCCGTTAACGGGACAGCAAGAAGGAGGTTTGATCTACAATAAATTCTCTTTGGAACTGAGATATCCATTAACGTTAAAACCTTCAGCTTCAATTTATGGACTTGCTTTTTTAGAAGGAGGTAACGCTTTCAACAATTTTCAAGAGTTTAATCCGTTTCAAATAAAACGATCGGCTGGTGTGGGGCTTCGCATTTTTATGCCTGCATTTGGTTTATTGGGTATTGATTTTGGTTATGGGTTCGATGAAGACCTAAGACCTCAGTCGGTAGGTCAGGGACCAAGCGGTTGGCAAACGCACTTCATTATTGGCCAGCAGTTTTAATTTAATAGCTTTGTAGAAATCTAAAACACTGATTTTAAAAGTTTTAGTATTTTTGGCACGGTTATTTCTATAGGATAAAACGAAATTGTAATGAAGACATTAGTAAAATCAAACCTAACTGCCCAACAGGCAGTTTCAAAAGTTCTTTTAATACTGAGTGTACTCCTTTTTTCGGCATATACCTTCGCACAACGAGGTGTTCGAATAGCCTATGTTGATATGGAGTATATTCTAGAAAATGTTGAAGAGTATCGAGGTGCTACCGAGCAGCTCGCCACCAAAGTTGAAAAATGGAAAGTGGAGATCGAGCAGAAGCAAAGTGTAGTGGAGCAAATGAAGAAAGACTTAATGGCTGAAAAAGTACTCCTGACAGATGAGTTGATATCGGAGCGAGAAGAAGAGATACAGATTTTGGAGAAAGAAATGTTGGAATACCAACAGGCACGGTTCGGACCGCAAGGTGATTTGGTTCTTCAGAAACAACAGTTGATACAGCCCATACAAGATCAGGTATTCAATGAAGTACAAAAAATTGGGACCAATAAAAAGTATGATTTTATTTTTGATAAATCTGCGGATGTTGTAATGTTGTACTCCCAAAAAAGACATGATATCAGCGATATCATATTAAGGGGAATCGCAAGAACCAGAAAAGTGAGCGCTCCAAAGAAGAAAGCGCAGAAAAGCAGATTGAAAGACTTTGAAGGAGAAGAGCCGGAAGAAGTTATAAGCGAGGCATTACAAGAGCGTCAAGAAAAGGCCAAAGAGGCAGTTGAAGCGCGAACAAAAAGTGCCGATGAGAAGCGAACCGAGCAATTAAAACTGAGGGAAGAACGTAAAAAAGCCTACGAAGAAAGAAGAAAAAAGCTTTTGGAAGAACGCGAGGCCAAGAAAAAAGCCAAGCAAGATGAACGTGCAAAACTAACGGAAACACAAAAGGATACAATTAACTAACAATAGAAACTCGAGTACTATTAATTAACTCTCAAATACATAAACTTAAAAGATCATGAAACATTTAAAGAAAATCGCAGCAGCTGTAGTTTTGTTTGTTGCAGCAAGCAGTTTTGTAAATGCACAGAGCAAAGTAGCTCATATCGATGTGCAGAAATTGTTGGCTGATATGCCGGAAATGAAAGCTGCAGAATCAGAATTGAAAAAACTATCTGAGACTTATCAGGCAGATATTCAAGCATCAATGACAGAGCTTCAGAATAAATACCGTCAGTATGAAGGTGAAGCCGCTAGTAAAACAAAAGAAGAAAACGATAAAAGAGCAGTTGAACTTCAAGGATACCAAAAGAATATTCAGGATGCACAACAAGCTGCTCAACAAGAAATTCAGAAAAAACAGGCTGAACTTTTTGGACCTATTTCTGATACGGCGAAGACTGCTATTGAAAAGGTAGCTGCTGCCCAAGGCTTTGATTACGTTATAGATGCGCAAGCTGGTGGCGGACTCATCGTGGCCAATGGCAAAGATTTGCTTGCGGAAGTGAAGCAAGAGCTTGGCTTCTAAGATTAGTTCAATCTGTAAAACAAAATCATCCCACTTAACCGTGGGATGATTTTGTTTATAGTAGTTTTTGTTTGATACCTTGCCATCGTAATCTGCGTATAAACCGACCTTCCTTGGAACTTACTAAAAAAGGATCTCGGTCTTTTTTTGCAGCAAAAAAACCATACATATTGGTAAAAAACGCTTTGCTGTTTTTTTGTTTCCATGCCATTTTCATAGATGCAATACAGCTAATCCAGAAGCCATAGCGCATGGTGTACATTGCCTTGCCTTGAAGCAGTTTTGCTTTCGGGTCATAGGCGTTGCCGGTAGGTCGAAGGTGTTTGACCTGAAGTGTATCGTCAGTAAAAATCTCGAAATCATGGTACTGTGCCAAAAGTTCGTCCAAGGTATCCCACCCCATGGCATTTTTAAGTCCTTTAATAGCCGTGAAACAGTTTTTGGAATACGATTTAATAGCCCCCCGAACGTGGTTCTTGTTCATTGGGTGACTCAATGCCCACTCATTGTAAGCGATTTGTTCGTAAATGAATCCACCGGCTATTCCTACTTTCGGATTCCCTTTAAAGATGTATGCGATGCGTTCAAAGTAATTGTCAGGCAAAATAACATCGGCATCTAACTTCACGATGAAATCATAATCGGCATCCAATAGCTCAAGACCTTTATTAAAAGCATTGATAACCTTACTGCCTGGCATGTGCCGGTCTGATGAGGTCGTGTTCAATTTTTGAATTCTTTCGCTCAAATTCAAAAACTCATTAATAACCCCTTCAGTACCATCCGATGAATTATCATTGACCACGACCACTCTTTTGGGGAGTAAACGCTGTTGTAGGATGGAATTCAGGGTATCCGCCAGCAAGGCTTCTTCATTATGGGCGGGAATGACGATGTAGTAGTTCATAATGTTGAATTATGAATTCTTTCGTTCGGCATAAACAATATAGTAGCGAGGTGTAAAACTTCTTAGCAAAGGGCGTATTCCTATTTTTTTTACAGGATTTGTCCATTTGGCACTATCTTTTATTTCCCATCCTGCCTTCTCTAGCAACCAGTCAAATTGCCAATCTTCAAACTCATGATAGTGTCGGTCCCAAAGATCCGTCTTGCTTCTATAAGCTGGAGAAAACCAGAGACGCATAGGGATGCTAGCTACTAATTTAGTAGCTTTTATTTCTTGTAGTATGTTAAAGGGTGCAATCAAATGTTCAAAAATCTCAAAAGCCGTCACGACCTGAGCCTTTGAATTTCGAACCGAAGAATAGTTGAGGTCCAGATCTTCACCACCTGTGTTTTCAACAGAAAAACCTTGAGTCCTCATGATTTTCGAGAAAGGATTGTCTACCCCTAAATCCAAAATAGACTCATCTTTGGTAATATGTTTCTCGAGAAATGCTAAGGTATGTTGAAAGCGTTTGTTCGGAAAGGTCTTTTCGTACATGAATGGGTTCAATTTTAGAATTCAAGCTTAAAGTTGAAAAAACAAAGTCCAACTTTCAAAATCTTGAACCTCAAACCTTAAACTTTATATACAATGGCGTTTACGTTCATGCCTGCGCCAACACTTGCAAAGATAATAACATCTCCCCTTTGAATTTGATGATTCTCTAATTTTCCCTTTCGGACCATATCAAGTAGGGTAGGAATGGTTGCCACTGAACTATTTCCTAGTTTGCCAATATTCATTGGCATGATGTCTTTGGGAACTTCCATATCATAGAGTTGGAAAAAACGCTTTACAATGGCCTCATCCATCTTTTCGTTCGCTTGATGAATGAATATTTTCTTGATTTCAGAAATATCAGTACCGCTCTCATCCACACAATCTTTCATAGCCTGAGGTACGTGATTTAGGGCAAACTCATAGATTTTCCTTCCGTACATCTTAATGAACTTGGTGTCTTCCGGAGAATCACTATTATACGATTTCCCGTAATACAGGAAATAGGCTTCGTCGTGTGCATAGGTCGCACTAGCATGTGCTAGAATTTGGCCTTGCTCTTCTGTTTCGGCTACGATGGTTGCTCCGGCACCATCAGAATAAATCATTGAATCCCTATCATTTGGATCTACTATTCGCGAAAGGGTTTCGGCACCTATGACTAAACATCTTTTGGCCATACCACTTTTAATGAATGCATTTGCCTGAATTACACCTTCAATCCATCCAGGGCATCCGAAAAGTAAATCATAGGCTACGCATTTTGGATTTTTAATGCGCAGATGATGTTTCACTCGCGTTGCTAAGCTAGGTAAGGTGTCACCCTGTGACTGGCCATGTGCCACATCACCGAAATTATGCGCGAAAATGATGTAATCAAGACTCTCCTTGTCGATGTCCGCATCTGCAATCGCTTTCTCTGCCGCTAAAAAAGCAATATCTGAAGTATTGAGGGTATCCTCGACGTATCTTCGCTCACCGATTCCCGTAATGGCCTTGAATTTTTCGATAATTATTGAATTCTCCTGATTAATTGAGGATCCATCCGAATTCAAAAAATCACGAGTTTGAAAATCTTGATTTTTCACCACTTTTGAAGGAAGGTAACTTCCAGTGCCGGTAATTCCGATTTGTTTCATGGGAGAGCTATGTTAGTATGTTAAATATAAAGAAGTTCTTACCTATTATTATGCGCGCATAACAATAAATACGATGTTCATCGACCGTATGTCTGGGGTGTCTCCCTAAAAAAGGCCCTCATGAACGCGTAAGAGCGCTTGAATTTACGATGTTTATTGTATTATTCCGCTTCAGCGTAAGCCTCCATTGGGGCGCAAGTACATATCAAATTACGATCGCCATACGCATCATCTACTCGCCTGACGCTCGGCCAAAACTTATTATCGGAAATATATGGAAGTGGAAAAGCCGCTTTTTGACGGCTATATGGAAAATCCCATATATCATTGGTCACCATAGCCATCGTATGTGGTGAATTTTTCAAAACATTATTGTTATCGTTCGCACTTGCCGCATCTATTTCTTCACGAATTGCCAACATGGCGTCACAAAACCTATCAAGCTCTGCGATACTTTCACTTTCGGTAGGCTCAATCATCATAGTTCCGGCCACTGGAAAAGAAACCGTTGGGGCATGAAAACCATAATCCATTAAACGTTTGGCAATATCCGTAACTTCAATACCATTTGCTTTAAAAGGACGACAATCGATAATCATTTCGTGTGCCGCTCTTCCCTTTTCGCCAGTATATAAAACTTCGTATTTTCCATCTAATCTGTGTTTGATATAGTTGGCATTAAGTATAGCTATTTCTGTGGAGTGACGAAGGCCTTGTTCGCCCAGCATTTTGATATATCCATAAGAAATTAAACAGGCAAGACTACTGCCCCAAGGTGCAGCTGAGATTGCCGTAATTGCTTTTTCGCCCCCTGTCTTTATTACTGGATTACCCGGTAGGAAAGGTGTCAGTTGCGGTGCTACACAAATTGGGCCTACACCTGGTCCGCCACCGCCATGCGGTATGGCGAAGGTTTTGTGTAGATTTAGATGGCAGACATCCGCACCGATCATGCCGGGATTAGTGAGCCCGACCTGTGCATTCATGTTTGCACCATCCATGTAAACCTGCCCTCCATGGTCATGAATGAGTTTCGTAATGTGTTTGATAGAGGATTCAAAAACCCCATGAGTTGAAGGATACGTTACCATCAAGGCTGCTAGGTTTTCAGAATGTTGTACTGCTTTTTCTTCCAAATCAGCGACATCGATATTTCCTTTTTCATCAGTTTTTGTAACGATAACTTTCATACCCGCCATTACCGCTGAAGCTGGATTAGTGCCATGGGCCGAAGCAGGAATAATACAAATATTTCGATGTCCTTCATTTCTCGATTCATGGTACGCTCGAATTGTCATCAAACCGGCATACTCTCCTTGTGCTCCCGAATTGGGTTGCAACGAAGTACCGGCAAAACCTGTAATTTCAGTTAAATAGGCCTCTAATTCCTTTAAAATCACTTGATAACCTTCTGCTTGTTCAATAGGTACAAAAGGGTGGATATTGCCCCATTGCGCCCAACTCAATGGTAACATTTCAGAAGCTGCATTTAATTTCATAGTGCAGCTTCCCAATGAAATCATGGAATGATTTAAAGCCAAATCCTTACGCTCCAATTTTTTGATATAACGCATTAATTCCGTTTCTGAATGGTAAGAGTTGAACACCTTATTTTCCATAAACGCAGTGGAGCGTTGAACACTTTTTGAAATGGCCGAACCATCGGATAAGTCTGTGATTTGTATTTTATCTTTTTGCAAGGCCTCAGAAAAAATAGCCAGAATTTGGTTGAGGTCATCGATTGATGTTGCCTCATTCACTGCAATTGAAATAGTGTCTTTATCAACATATAAGAAATTGACCTTGTGCTTTTCAGCTATTGGTTTTAGGGCACTTGCGCTTGCTTTAACGGTAATGGTATCAAAATATGAGGCGTTGGTTTGTGAGAGACCCATTTTTTCCAGGGCACCGACTAGCGTGATGGTCGAGGTATGAACCTTCTCCGCAATATATTCCAGTCCTTTAGGACCGTGGTACACGGCATACATTCCGGCCATAACGGCTAAAAGAACTTGAGCAGTACATATGTTAGAAGTGGCCTTATCTCTTTTGATATGCTGTTCTCTTGTTTGCAGCGCCATGCGCAAAGCCGGTTTTCCATCTGTATCCTTGGTAACACCGATAATACGACCTGGGATACTACGCTTGAATTCTTCTTTGGTGGCGAAGAACGCTGCATGAGGGCCACCATAACCTAATGGAATTCCAAAACGTTGGGTAGTGCCTACTACTACATCAACACCGAATTCTCCGGGAGGCGTTAACAATACCAAGCTTAGAATATCGGCCGCAACGGCAACTTTTATACCGTCGTTTTTTGCTTTGACCACAAAATCAGCATAGTCATATATCTGACCATGTTTTCCGGGGTATTGTAAAAGAGCTCCGTAGAAGTCATTGCCAAATTCGAAGGTTTCATGATTGCCAATTACCAATTGGATGCCTAAGGGCGTAGACCGAGTTTGCAGTAGTGAAAGCGTTTGTGGTAGTACTTCCTCAGACACGAAGAACTTAACTACCTTACTTTTCTTTTGATGACGGCTCCGCACATCGAATAACATGGTCATGGCCTCAGCGGCGGCAGTACTTTCGTCTAACAGTGAAGCATTCGCAAGTTCCATTCCAGTAAGGTCGGTTACCACGGTTTGAAAATTAAGTAATGCTTCTAATCTACCCTGGGCTATTTCAGCTTGGTAAGGTGTATAGGCCGTATACCATCCTGGATTTTCTAGAATATTTCTTTTGATAACAGATGGAGTAAGGCTCTCGTGGTATCCCAAACCAATATAACTCCTAAATACCTTGTTTCTTTCTGACAATTCCTGAATATGCGCCAAAAACTTGTGCTCACTCATCGGGGCATCAAGTTGTAACGGCTGATTTAGGCGAATCTCCTCAGGAATAGTTTCTTGAATGAGTTGCTCAAGATTTTCAACTTCAACGGCATCGAGCATCTGTTGAAGGTCTTCATTTCGAATGCCTATATGGCGCAAAGCGAATACGTCGGTTTTCATACTAGGTTCTGTTCAAATTTGCTTTGCGAAATTAGCAAATAATTCCCTTGTTAAAGGCTCTTTATCGATGAAGCGCATGAAAGTTTTGAACCAAAACCATGGGTTATAAACAGTTTGGCTATTTTTGTTTAATGAAGTGGCTCAAACGTATTTTTGACTTTTACATAGATGCCAGCATTCACGTTGCTTTCGCGATATATGCCTTACTTCAAATTACATTCCAGACCTTAAACATATCTTACGATTACCACCTGTCTTTTTTTATCTTTTTTGGATCGATAAGTTGCTATAATTTTATCAAATATGGTGTAGAAGCGGAAAAATATATTTTAGTCGCCAACCAATACCATAAAGGAATTCAGTTTTTTAGCTTCATTGCACTCAGTTTTGCACTCTACCATGGTTATTTTCTAAGTTTTGATGTATGGGCAGGGGTTGGAGGTTTACTCTTTCTAACGGGGCTTTATGCACTTCCTGTTTTACCGAAAGCAAAGAACTTGAGAAGTTGGGGTGGACTCAAAATATTCGTTGTAGCCTTGGTTTGGGCGGGAGCAACTGTTTTGTTACCTGTGCTTTCCGCTAATCAATTAATAACATGGGATATTGGTGTGGAAACTTTTCAACGCTTTGTAGTGATTCTTATTTTGCTGATTCCATTCGAAATACGTGATTTAGCTTACGACAAAGTTGAATTAAGAACTTTGCCACAACGTTATGGAGTGACAAACACTAAGATTTTTGGAGGTTTTGCGACTCTCGTGTTTTTCTTCGGTACTTTTTTAATGGATGATTTAAGTGTTGAAGAAGTAGTTCTTAAGGGAGTACTTTTCTTAATTCTGGGGAGTATGCTATATATGACCAAAAGAAATCAATCAAAATACTTTACTTCTTTTTGGGTGGAGGCTATACCTATTGGGTGGTGGGGCCTTATGTTGGTATTACCTCGGTGCAGCTAAGAATTATGCTGAAGTTGTTCTTTCATTTTTAATTTCTCTTTTTCTGAAAGAGCGTGAAGGTTTGCTTTTTCACAGAGTACAGTGAGCTTAGTATTTTTCTTTGTGAAGGCCGAGCAGGTCTTACATATGAACAAGTGAAATTTAAGCTTCAGTTTATCCATAAAAGATGCTTCCCCATATTGGGTTTTGTTGCAAATTATAGCAGCTTTATCACAAGAAATCATATTTAATACCAATTTTCATTAAGGCAACCCATAAGAGCGGTTCTTGCTCTATGAATCATTACCCAAAGGTTTGACGGATTAATTCCTAACTCATTACAAATATCTTCAGTACTAATACCTTGAATCGTTTTCATTTTGAAAACCTGAGCTTGTTTTTTTGGTAATTTCGAAATACAGGAATAGATGGCGGATCCCAACTCTTCATTTTCAATAGCGCTGTTTTCTAACATGCTAAATGGATCAGCGACCTGTTCTTCTAACCAGTCGCCCTCTGAATCAGAGCTCGAACTGTAGCGCATGCGAACTTCGGCTTTGCCCTTGTTAGAATTAATTCTACGATAATGATCGATCACTTTACGTTTGAGAATAGCTATAAGCCAAGTTCTTTCAGCAGCCTCGCCTTTGTAATTCTTGGCAGACTTAAGTCCGGCGAAGAAAGTCTCTTGAACCAAATCTTTAGCGATTTCAGCATCACTTACTCTGGCTACCGCATAATTAAAAAGGTAGTCTGCATACAAGTCTACCCATGAATCGGGCTGTAGTTGGTGAGCTGTCATTTTCTTTTTCTGGTTAACAAAAGTAACTGAATTTGATTTAATTAGCTGTAAATTTTTATTGACCTCTGTGAATTTTAATGCTGCCATAATGTATATATTTGTTTAAACCCTTTGCAATGAAATATTATTCATCATTCTTTATTCTGCTATTGTTGAATTTGGCTTGTGCCCAAAGTTCGTCAAAACCTATCACGGAAGTCTCACAAAATGAACTCAATAGCGTGATATTGGTCGATGTCAGAACTTCTGAGGAATATAAGGCTGGCCATCTTGAAAACGCCAAGAATATCAATTGGTATGATCAAGATTTTGCAGAACAATTTGAAAGCATTTCAAAAGATGAGACCATTTATGTTTACTGTAAAAAAGGTGGGCGTAGTGCCAAAGCACAACAACTGCTCGATTCCTTAGGCTATAAAAAAGTGGTCAATTTGGAAGGAGGTTATGATGCCTGGTCTACCCAAAAGAAATAAGTTTTTCCGTTAGGGTTTTGCAGACATTTCTTCTGAATAAAAGTTAGGTGGGGTATATTTGTCTTTCGTGCCTTCAAGTTCTACTTTATCAAGGCGGGTTTCGCTAGCATCTATACTGATCTATTACCATGTGAGTCCCATAATAGGAATGAGCTGCGTTTTTAGGCGCTAGGCTTATAAGTTCAAGAATTAAAGTTTGGAAAAGGCTTCGAACGATTCCGGTAATGACCTGGAATATTATTATCAAAAACCAGGGCTACGATTTTGGTAGGTTCATGAACTGAAATCGAACACTTCTATAATTGACCTTCTGAATGAACAGGATATATTAATTGGAGACTGTTTGTTTACCTAACCGGCAACATCCATGAGTTTTTTAAGCACAATCTGGTTAGTTTTGCAAGAACATTTTATTGGCTAAGAAGATTTCAATTTCGTTCGTGGTAAGCCCAGCTTCCATCGCATTATCATAAGCATAGCTTAGAATTTCTTTTTCGATTTCAAGAAAGTCATGACTTGCAGCTATAGAAGAACACATAAAACTGTTTTCTGCGTCACATTTATCAGAGTGACCAAAGCCTAGGGCGTGACCCATTTCATGTTTAAACAATATGGGTAGCGGGCTTGATACCCACATTCTTGCATCACTTAAAATGCCATTGATATTCCCCGTTATAGCATAGCCGGCATAAGTTTGTCCGTCTATGATTTCGAATATATCATCCCAAAGCCCTTCAATATCGGCAGCTTCACCAAAGTACAAATGCGCATTTGATTCTTCCGATGTGTTGACAAGCGAAATACTGAAT
>JARFRH010000334.1 GCA_029287355.1 Maribacter sp.
CCGTATAGATATTCCAGAGCGAATCTTGTGGTTGTTTCCAAAGGATGGTAGCATCCGTTTTCATGGATATCAAACGAATCTCATCATTCTTGTCTTCCATTTCCAATGGAGGTAATTGAGGTTGTCTGCGATCTGGAAGCCATTTTGCGATTAATTCATCTTCAGGAATTTCACCTAGATCATTGGTCTCTTTGATCCAATCATTTAAGACATTACGAAGTACGTTTAGAGTATCTTGCATTTCAGACAAGGCGGCCAAATTATTCAGTTCGTACGGATCTTTTACTAAGTCATAAAGTTCTTCCTCTGGTTTTTCGGGATGTAACCACCGCGCTTGATTTTCGTTCAATTCGCCTATCGCATACAATCTTCTCAATTCGCGCATCATGGGCATCTGCTCCCGATATTTAACAGGTAGCGCGTGACTCAAGCTGGTGTCAAAACTTTTGATGTATTTATAGCGCCCCGAACGTACGGCACGCAATCGGTCATACACGCCATCAAAGCGATCTGAAGTATGAAAGGTGTATTTCGGTTTCACTTTCTCTTCAAACTGACCAAATTGTGCAATACCCTGCATGACTTTAGGGGGGGCAATACCTGCCAACGAAAGAACGGTAGGGGCCAAATCGATAAAACTAATAAAACGCTTATCCGATGTTCCTGCCTTTTCATTTTCCGGGAACTTAATAATCATCGGAACCTTGGTGCCTGTTTCATACAAGGCTCTCTTATGTCTTGGAAATGGCCCTCCATGATCTCCATAAAAAAAAATGATGCTGTTTTCATAAAGTCCGTCTTCTTTTAGATCCGAAATTATTTCTCCTATTTGATCGTCCAGCCTTTTAAGATTACTATAATTTACCGCTAGGTCATGACGAATAGTATCATTATCGGGAAAATACGGAGGTACTTGTACTTCGGCCGGATTTACAAAAAGTGAATCCTTGCCCCTTTTCCAAATCTGTGATTCATGGCAAACCGAATAATTGAAGACTGAAAAGAAAGGTTGTCCATCAGCCCGATTTCTATAATGATGCTTTTTGCTACTTTCATCCCAGGCAGATGACATCTTCTGAAAATTATAGTCTTCTTTGGGGCCGTTTGAAGTATAGTATCCCTTTTCCCTTAAATATTGGGTAAACATTTTTACCCCATTAGGGACTATTGGCGAATAACTGGGGATATCCAAATTCGGATATGGTTTGTTGCCCTTACCGCGCGACGGGGCATGAGTACGCATATTATGAGTACCTAAAGTGGTTGGGTACATCCCAGTAATGATGGAACTTCGAGCTGGAGCACAAACCGGTACCGGGGAATACGCATTGTTGAAAATGACACCATCTTTGGAAAGCGATTCCAAATTGGGAAGTGAAATGGTACTATCCCCATACATAGGAAACCATTCGGGAGATTGATCTTCCGCAACGAGCCAAATAATATTCGGAGGTGCACTCGACACCTCCTCAATCGCCATTTTTTCACGTTTACAGCTTAGTATAAGAACAGAAAAAAGGAATACACGAATGAGGTTTTTCACTTAGTCAAACTTTTAGACAAACAGGTATTATAACTTCTTCTGAGATTCCAAAAACTTTAAACTTTGGGGTACCTGTTCGACCACCCTTGAAGATTCATCTTCAATGAACATATATTCTATACCTAATTTCTTTGCTTCTGCGACTACACCAGCTATATCGACTTGACCAGTACCTAAAACCACATTCGTCTCCACATCTTCGTGGCCTGTATTATTTCCTTTAATACCATGTTCCATGTCCTTCAAATGCATCAAGCTCATTTTATTTGGATATTTTTTCATTAAGGCCAATGGATCACCTCCACCGTGGTGTGCCCAATAAACATCCAATTCAAAAGTAAAATCCGTGGCGTTTTCAGCCATATAATCGAAAAGGGTACCATCTTTATAAGGGCGGAATTCATAACCATGTGCATGATACGCCAAGGTCAGACCGTTTTCCTTCAAAATCTTCCCGGCGGTATTGAAAACTTCCGTGGCATGCTGGGTCTCTTCCAAATCCCACTTATTATCGTCATGAGGCACCCAAGCGCACATGACATAGGTAGCGCCAAAAGCCTTAGCATTATCGATGATTTTTTGTGGGTCTTTTTCAAGCTCTTCAAAACCTGCACCGACACTTACCACGGACAGGTTTCTTGATGCCAGTTCTTTTTGAAAATCTTCCATTGACATGCCGTAAGTACCACCGCCCTCTAACTTGGTAATGCCCCAAGATTGAATAATATCAAGACTTCCGGTAACATCGGTTTTAAATTGATTTCTAAGACTGTATAATTGTAGTCCTACTTCTTGGGCTGTCATGGGCACCACCAGTATTGTGAATAGGATAAATGCTAAGATTTTTTTCATGGTATTATTTTTTATTTCATTCCTGCGAACCCGCCTGCTGGCAGGCGCAAGAATCTGTTCATATAAGTTCTTATTTAATTATTTCAAAATTCATTAGGTCAACAAATTTCCATTATCATCCCAAGTAGCTATCGTTCCACGGGTGCTTTGATCGATACACTTCGCAATCCATTCGGGGTCATATGCCACGCCATGCTGGTCGAGAACATCTTGTGGAACACCGTCCCAAACATTGGGCATGTTTCCTTTATACCCTAAATCGGCAATGCCCACTTTCGACGTGTAATACCCTGTGACAGTAAGGCCCCGCATCATATAAAAAAACTGGATTTCAAGCGCTTGTTTATCTAAAGGGATTTCTGTATCATGCCAGCAAATTTGATCGCAGATTTGCTTTTTCTGCTCCAAGGAGGCCGACTTGAATTCCGTTCCGAATTCCGTATTACTTTTGTGGTCCAACCACATTAGTCCACCTAAAAGTGTTGGTGCCATGGTGGGAATATCCTTGCCCATGAACTCGACAAGTTCGGGAACGCCTGCCTCGATTGGTCCTCCATTTGGTTCTTTTGGAGGAAGTATCACCACACTTAGTGCGGCAATCGTCTCCATCTCATGTTCATTGAATAACTGCTCAGCATTCAATTTTTCGATTCGTTCCAATTCCTTCGGGGTACGTCCAAAATACTTTTGACTGCTTTCAGCAACGGCTTCATCAATAGTTTCTGTTTTACAAGAATTGAATGCTACTCCTGCAGTAGCTGCTGCTCCTCCAAGTATTAAGGTCTGTAAACTCTTTCTTCTATCCATCTTCTAAATATTTTGTTGCTTAAGTTGTTCGATAATATAATCGGAAGCTCTCCAAGAAAGTGCCATAATAGTCCATGTGCAATTTTTATCGGCCTGAGAAACAAACGGACCTGCATCAACAATAAAAACGTTATCCGCATCGTGTAACTGCTGAAACTTATTAGTAACGGAAGTTTTGGGATCATCACCCATTCTAGTGGTACCCACTTCATGAATAATTTCACCAGGCGCATGTAGACCGTAATCCTTGTCCTTACCCGGTTTTTCACTTAATGGAATACCGCCCATGTTATGTATCAATTCTTCAAAGGTATCTTGCATATGTTTGGCTTGGTTTCGCTCGAAATCAGACCATTGATAATTGAACTTTAATACCGGAATTCCAAATTGATCAACGGTAGTGGGGTCAATTTCACAATAGTTGTCTTTACGGGCAATCCCTTCACCACGACCGCCAAAACCAATAACGGAGCCATAATATTTTTTTACATCATCACGCAGACTTTCTCCATATCCTCCGACTTTAAGCCCAAAGAACTTGTTCATGCCGTTAGGATCCCACCCAAAACCATAATTGGGTTGACCCATACCGCCCCAAACCTCGATGTTATAACCACGAGGAAAATCGAGTTTGGAGTTGTCTCCCCACCATGGAGAATAAACATGCATTCCACCCGTACCATCTTCATTATAAGAGGTCTTTCGATTCATCAACCCCGGAATTACTCCAGCTGCACTTGAACCCGTAGAATCATGTAGATATTTACCAACAACATCGCTGCTATTTCCTAAGCCATTCGGGTGTTGCTTACTTTTTGAATTCAAAAGAATACGCGCTGAGCTACAGGCAGATGCAGCCAAGACGACAACTTTTGCATTAAGCTTGTATTCTTTTCTATCGTCCTTACTAATATAAGAAACGCCTGTTGCTTTTCCCTCGGCATTGGTGGTCACTTCACGCACCATCGAGTTTACAAAAATCTTTACTTTACCACCGCTTTTTTGCGCTGGAAATATCAAACAACTCCCTGCAGAGAAATCAGCATACACGGAACATGAACGGCTACATTGACCACAATAGAAACAGACACCGCGATCTTCGTTTATTTTTTTGGTCAGCATTGAAAGTCGACCTGGAATTACAGGAATATTCGATTTTTTTGCTCCATCGATATAAAACAATTCATGCAACCTGGGTTTTGGTGGAGGAAGAAAAAATCCATCAGGATCATTTTCCCGACCTTCATTTGTTCCAAAAACACCAACTAACTTATCTAACTTATCGTAATACGGTTTCACGTCATCGTATCCAATGGGCCAATCATCACCATGGCCATCACGCGTCTTTCCTTTAAAGTCCTTTGGTCCGAAGCGCAACGAAATACGCCCCCAATGATTGGTTCGTCCTCCTAGCATTCTGGAACGCCACCATCGAAAATTGGTCCCCTCTTCCTGAGTATAAGGCTCTCCTTCAACTTCCCAATCGCCATAAGACATATCCCATTCACCAAAGGCCCTATCGGTACCCGCTCCTCTTCTAGGAGACTCATAAGGCCATTTTAGTTGTGTTTGGGTTATAGGGTCGGCCGGGTCAAAATAAGGTCCTGCTTCAACTACAGCTACATTCAATCCGGCATCGGCTAACTGTTTTGTTGCCATACCACCACCAGCACCAGAGCCGACGATAATCACATCATACACCTCTGATGATTCCTTTATCTGCATAATTTGTTTGTTTAGATGCCCTAATTTAAGATTTTTTTAAAAAAAGAAGCATTTATTTATTCGAACGACTGACGAATTCATATGAATCAACACAAAATGTTATACAAACCCTGTAAAATCAACAATCGAATAAAAAATCATTTATTACCTTATACCTCAATTTATGGTCTACCTAGTATTAAACATGTATACAGAAAATCTCAGAAACAATGAATACCAAAACTTTTTATGTTGATCGAAGAAAATTTTTAAAAGGAACGACCGCTGCTCTGGCCTTGAGTTCCTTGGGCGCGTACGGTTTCGAAACCATGTACCGCGAAAAACCTTGGCGTGTAGGCCTTATCGGATGCGGATGGTACGGCACCAGCGATCTATTCAAACTGATTCAGGTGACCGATGTCGATGTCATAGCTGTGTGTGATGTGGACAGTAAGTTTATGGACAGCACTGCCACCCAAGTCGCTGAACGACAAAAATCGGGCAAAAAACCCAAGATGTACGGCGACTATAGAAAAATGCTGGACGAAAGCGATTTGGAGATTGTACTCATAGGTTCGCCCGACCACTGGCATGCTTTACAGTGTATTGATGCCTTAAAAGCTGGAGCCCATGTCTATGTACAGAAACCAATTAGTGTTGATGTGATAGAAGGGGAAGCCATGGTTGCCGCAGCCAGGAAGTACAACAAAACTGTGCAGGTAGGCACA
Organism: Maribacter sp.; assembly: GCA_029287355.1. Taxonomy (GTDB): domain Bacteria; phylum Bacteroidota; class Bacteroidia; order Flavobacteriales; family Flavobacteriaceae; genus Maribacter_C. Next base: position 5,635 of record JARFRH010000334.1, read on the forward strand.
CAACGAAAAAGTACTCCGCACTTAATCGATGTGAAAAAACAAATTGTGGATGCCGGACTTTTGGGTAACATAAAACATGTAGACATGTGTTGCTACTTTCATATGCGGGCCAATGGAAATCCCCCTTTGCAAGAAGTGCCTGATTTCCTCGACTATGAAATGTGGACGGGTCCTGCCCCATTGCGTCCTTATGACGGATTGCCCCATAGAAGATGGTGGCGAACCTTTATGGAATATGGCAATGGCATTACAGGCGATATGTGCGTTCATATGTACGATACCGTACGATGGATGTTAGACCTTGGCTGGCCAAATAAGATTACGGCCACTGGAGGAATTTATGTTCAAAAAGAGGGTAAATCGAATATTGCCGATACGCAAACCGCGATTTTCGAGCATGATGAACTCAACTGTGTTTGGCAGCATCGAAGCTGGGGAACTCCCGCAGATCCAGACTATCCATGGTCGTTTAAACTATATGGGGATAAAGGTACTTTATCGGGTAGTACGATGCGTGCAGATTTTGTGCCTCATGATAAGGATGTAGAGCCCATTCATTTTGATGTTTTATACGAAAAGGAAAAATACCCGGAAGATTTGGTAGAAAAAGATAACGAACTCAATGCCGCTCCGGCAACCCGAATGCATATGCTCGATTTTCTAAATGCCATTAACAACGGAACAAGACCTATTGCGGATATTGAAGAAGGTCATATCTCCACAGCGAGCTGTATTTTGGCGAATATTTCAATGGATTTGGGCAGAGCATTGGTCTATGACTCAAAAACAAGAACAGTAGTTGATGATTCAGAAGCCACCAAACTTTTACAGCGGAAGTATCGCGAAGGCTATGAACATCCCCACCCTGACACAATTTGATTGGATATTCCATATAAAAAGAGAAAAAGGGAGGTATCTTGCGATAGCTCCTTTTAAGAAACTGTCTTGAAGTTTATCCCTTTGGAGTGGCCATAAAAGAAAGTTAGATATGGGCAGAAAAAATCTTCAACATCTTGAACTGTCAAAGGGCAAGATAAAAAGCTCCAAGGACCTGGAAGAACCTGAGCATATTGGTTTTGCCGCAGGTATACCCCCATTTTTACGAGGCCCTTACTCCACCATGTACGTATCACGACCATGGACGATAAGACAATATGCGGGATTTTCCACTGCCGAGGAAAGCAACGCCTTTTATAGAAGAAACCTTGAAGCAGGCCAAAAGGGATTATCGGTGGCTTTCGATCTTCCTACGCATCGCGGGTATGACAGTGACCACGAACGCGTTATTGGAGATGTTGGTAAAGCAGGGGTCGCCATAGATTCCGTAGAGGACATGAAGATTCTTTTCGACGGTATTCCGTTGGATAAGATGTCCGTATCCATGACAATGAACGGCGCAGTACTTCCGATTATGGCATTTTACATTGTTGCTGCGGAAGAACAGGGAATACAGCCTGAACAATTGGTCGGCACCATTCAAAATGATATTCTCAAGGAGTTTATGGTACGAAACACGTACATCTATCCTCCCAGTCCTTCCATTCAAATTATTTCGGATATTTTTGAGTACACCAGCAAAAACATGCCCAAGTACAATAGCATTAGTATTTCTGGTTATCATATGCACGAAGCCGGGGCAACTGCGGAAATTGAACTTGCCTATACCTTGGCCAATGGTTTGGAATACATCAGAACGGGATTAAAAGCTGGCCTCAAAATCGATGATTTCGCCCCTCGCCTATCCTTTTTTTGGGGAATAGGTATGCACCACTTTATGGAAATCGCTAAAATGAGAGCGGCGCGTGTACTGTGGTCCAAAATCGTAAAAGGATTTGACCCTAAGAACAAAAAATCCATGGCACTCCGAACCCATTGCCAAACCAGCGGATGGAGCCTTACTGCACAAGATCCTTTTAACAATGTAGCTCGAACGACTATTGAAGCGGCTGCCGCGGTATTTGGTGGAACACAAAGCCTACATACCAATGCCTTGGATGAAGCCATTGCACTACCCACGGATTTTTCAGCTCGCATTGCCAGAAATACGCAAATAGTTCTTCAAGAAGAAACGCATGTTACGAAAACAGTCGACCCATGGGCGGGAAGCCACCATGTTGAATCACTTACTGCTGAACTTTGTCGAAAAGCTTGGAAACTTATTGAAGAGGTCGAGGAACTTGGCGGCATGACCAAAGCCATTGAAGCGGGTATCCCAAAAATGCGAATTGAACAAGCCGCCGCCAAAAAACAGGCACGAATCGATAGCGGACAAGATGTCATTGTAGGAGTCAACAAATTTAAATTGGAAACGGAGGAAGAACTACAATTTTTAGAGGTTGATAATGAGGCAGTTCGAAAGCAACAGGTAGAACGATTAGAAAAAATAAAGAAGGGAAGAGATACCGATTTGGTACATGCTTGCCTTGATAAACTTACGAGTGCCGCAGTCGAAAAAATGAAGGGCAACGGAGAAAACCTGTTGGTTCTATGTATCGAAGCAGCACGGGCACGTGCCACTTTAGGCGAAATAAGCGGTGCCATGGAAAAAGCGTTTGGCAGACATAAAGCGGAAATCAAATCTTTTACAGGCGTATATGCAAGAGCGGTCAAAGAAGATAAATCCTTTGAAAAGGCACTAAAGCTATCCGATGAAATTGCGGAGCAAGAAGGTAGAAGACCCCGCATCATGGTTGCCAAAATGGGGCAAGATGGTCACGATCGTGGTGCCAAAGTAGTGGCAACCGCCTATGCAGATCTAGGTTTTGATGTCGATATTGGGCCATTGTTTCAGACTCCTGAAGAAGCGGCAAAGCAAGCGAGTGAAAATGATGTACATATTTTAGGTATTTCTTCACTAGCCGCTGGCCATAAGACGCTAGTACCAAAGGTCATAGAGGAGCTTAAAAAATATGGCAGAGCGGATATTATTGTAATTGTCGGAGGTGTAATTCCGAAACAAGACTATCAATTTTTATTCGACAAAGGAGTGGCGGGTATTTATGGCCCTGGAACAAAAATCTCAGAGACGGCCATAGAAGTATTGCAACTTTTAAAAACGACCTAGGCCGCTACTTCCCTTGAGCCGCTAACCATTCCATAATGCGTACCGGATTGCCATTCAAGAGTACAGGACTACCATCAAAATCAAAATCGGCATGATTCGCATGGGAATATATCCATGACCAGTGGCCATTATACCGATAGTCCTCACCTCCGTAGAACCCAGATAGGTCGATTACGTGTTCATAATATGAAAAATGAACATTAGCAGCGTTGGAATCAAGCAGCCTTTTATACAAGGGCACTACCGTTTCCTCTGGTATGGTTACAGGGTCATCTTTTGAATGTACAAACCAAATGGGAATATTCTTGATTTTTTCGATTTGCTCATCCGTGATATACTTATTCTGAAAAGCTAAGGCACTGATATAGCCAGCCGCAAAATAATCAGGGTGTTGTAAAATCAGTTTCAGGCTCATATAGCCCCCATTTGAACAACCACCGATATAAATTCTATTCGCATCTATGTTGGTATTATCGGCAACATATTTTTTTATCAGCCCCATAAGCGCCTCATTGTAAATATCATTTGTATCACCGCGGGTATAGTCACCACTGCCACTCTGCATCCAAAAAGTCGGGGTTTGTGGAACGAGAACATAAGCACCACCAAAAATCGATTGAATTTCTTCGGAAGCATAATTCCATGCCTTATTCGCAATCAAAGCAATACTGGGATCTGTGCCGCCTTCACCACCCCCATGCAGCCATATGATCAAAGGAGAATTTGCCGTGCTATTTTTTGGAACAAATGACCCATAGGTCAAGGTAATGTCATTTTGGGCATAGGTACCTGTCAAATCGAACCGCTGTAGTGGAGAAACAATCCTATCCGTTTCGGTATTCCATACTCTTTTTGATGGGTTATGGGTGACGGTCAGTTGATAATCAATCCATTCATTACTCCCCCGATTGTTTTGGAAAATGTATTTGATAGGAGATGTCAAGGCATCATTTGGGCTAACGAAAAGCACTAGTGTGATATGATTTCCTTTTTGAAGCACATTTCCCTTGTCGTCAGAAACATAGGCGTGAACTACCTTTCTATTCCCTTTAGCCTCGATGGGTTTCATTTCAACACCTTCCGCACTCCGCTCAACAGTAACGGAGAAGTCGCCAGCACTTGTTTCCGTGGCCGAAGTTTCCAAAGACAAAACAACTTTGTTTACCCCAGGCCCCCAATCATAGCCCTCAATCAGTAACACATATTCTCCTGGCGCAACACTTTTGCTCGCAGGTTGTCTATTCTCCATTTTATTGGCAAGTATGACTATTGGGCTTATGCATAAAAGTAAAAGGCACAATTTTTGGGCAATAAATTTCATAATGCGTATCTTTAGTTTGTTCATGTTAAGATAATGCATTTCAGTAAATAGACACCAAATGAAAAAGATAAAGAAAGAAGATATCAAACAAGAAGTGTTCGACCTTTATGACGACTATGCGCACAATAGATTGAGCAGAAGATTGTTTATGGATAAATTATCCACCTATGCAGTCGGAGGATTAACAGTAGCGTCGCTGGCGAGTTTCATCTCCCCCGATTATGTGAAAAAAATTCAGATCAAACAAGATGATTCTCGATTGAAATCGGAATTTATCACCTATGATTCACCCAAAGGCGGTGGCGCTATAAAAGGACTACTCTCTAGACCTATAAATACAAAAGAAAAACTTCCGGGTATTATCGTCGTACACGAAAACCGTGGATTGAATCCACATATCGAAGATGTAGGAAGACGTGCGGCCCTTGCCGGGTTTATTTCATTGGCACCTGATGCATTAACGCCTTTAGGTGGTTATCCGGGTAATGACGATGACGGCCGTGAATTACAAAGAAAGCGTGACCGCAATGAAATGTTAGAAGATTTTATCGCGGCCTTCGAACATTTGAAAACGCACCCCGATTGCTCTGGTAAAGTTGGTGTGGTCGGCTTTTGTTTTGGAGGCTGGATCTCAAATATGATGGCCGTTAAAATTCCCGATTTAGGGGCAGCAGTTCCATTTTACGGCGGGCAACCCAAAGAAGATATTGACCAAATAAATGCACCCCTTCTACTTCAATTTGGTGCATTGGACAAAAGAGTCAACGAAGGCTGGCCCGCATATGAAGCGGAATTAAAGAAACATGGAAAGGAATACCAAGCCTATATGTATGAGAATGCCAACCACGGTTTTCATAATGATACAACACCAAGATATGATCGAGAAGCGGCAGAGTTGGCTTGGAAGAGGACCATTGATTTTTTTAAGGACAAACTGAGTTAACAGGCTTTTCTTTTTTTAGGTATTGAATGATGGTCTGAATGATTCTCGAACTAATGGGAATTTAAGTTTCACTTAACAAGTGTGTATAAGCCCATTTAGTATCTTTAAATAAAAAATGCAAAATTCAGCAATGTTATGGGTGGGTATCACCACCTTCCTTTTGGTTACCTTGACCATAATGGTCTCGATGAATTTTCCTTTTAACTGGGTTTTCTACCTAACCGTATTGGGTCAAGTATTGCTTCTATACATGGTCTATAAAGTATTAACGGACGATTATAAGACGGATAGGACCTTTACGGATTTTTACGAAGATTATCCGATTGGAAATCGCATTAACGAATAACAGTTTCCAAATGTCCGTTTTTATTCATTGAAGTTGATTGCATGCCCAACTCCGGTATGACCAATAAAGGAATTTGTGTGTGAAAAGCTACCCTTTTTACAATTGGTTCGCGGGTCATTTTCTCCATGTAACTGTGCTGGTAGTTCAACATGGCCAATAGATGAATATCAAGTTCTTGGGTGAACACCTCCAAACTTGTGGAGATTGAATTCAACTCCGAAACCGTGTGCACATAGTGTTCTGCTTTCCCAAGGTATTTTCTTAGCATACTTAAATTGAACTGTTGCAGTTCGGTCAAAGGCAAAATTTTATGTTGCACATGAACAATTCGAATGGTCGCATTAAAGGCCTTGGCCATTTCCAATAAGGGCCCTAGCTCAGATTTGGTATAGAACCGATTGAAATCGGTAGCAAACGCAATTTCTCTCGGAGTAATAAATTCAAAGTTTTGTGGTACTGCCAAAACCGGACAGTTTTTCACAGATTTTATAATTCGAACGGTATTGCTTCCCATAAAGACCTCTTCAATTCCAGAGGCCCCTTTAGTTCCCATAACAACTAGATCAATGCCATGTTCTTCAATGGTTTTTTTTATTTCATCCACCAAAAAACTGAAAGAAGTAATCGTCTCAAACTTATGTTTTGGGTTATCAAAATGTTTATTGACACGTTCAATGAAATTTTGCAATCCTCTTTTTGAAGCCAGTTGAGCACCGTTTTCAAGCATACCGCCTTCTATGGATGCCGCCATGAAACGACTACTGGAAATAGCCGGTGTATATGTATTCAGAAAATAAAAAACACATTCTTCATTCCCAAAGAGTTCGATTGCATATCGAGCCGCATTCCATGAGTTTTCTGAAAAGTCAGTAGGCAACAGTATATTTTTCATAAAATCTTTATTGAAATCTATGCCGTAAAATTAATGGGATAACTATGCCAGAACTATGACATTTGTCAGGTTTTAAGAAGGATCGGAAATTCAAAAACCTTCCACTAAATCTTGGAGTAGTTTTTCGTTGGCAATACCGATTTTCTTGCCAGAAGTTTTGATGAGACCCTTTTTCTTGAATTCTGAAATGATACGAATACAAGATTCAGTAGCCGTGCCAACCACATTTGCATAATCCTCGCGTGATAGGGTCAGGCGTAGAAAGCCTTCATCATCTTGGCCGTAATTTTTAACGAGATATAAAAAAGCCTCGGCCATACGTTGTTTGACCGATTTTTGAGACATGTTCACAATGACATCATCTGCTTCCTTTAAATCATGTGCCATGTGACGTAAAACCTCAACAGCAAAGTTCGGATTTACATTCAAGGTATTCGAAATGATTTCTTTGGGAACAAAACACACCTCCATATCACTAACGGCAATAGCGCTTAAATTAGTAGATTCTTGTGCAATGACGGAACGTTGCCCCATCACCTCGCCCTTACTCGCCAACTTCACAATTTGATCTTTCCCATTCGGGCTAAGTTTTGATAATTTTGAAACGCCATCTCGAACGCAAAAAACGCCATCCAATTTTTCGCCCTCTTCAAATAAGGTTTCTCCTTTTTTTATCGTTTTGTAGACTTTAGAATCAGAAACTTTTTTCAATTCCTCCTTGCTCATAGCCCGCAACGAATTGAATTGTCTGACGATACAATTATCACATCTGCTTTCCATTACCTTATTGTTTATACCTGATAGTACAAAGATACCCTTGACAAATAATTCAAAACCTGACAATTATCATGTTTTAAGATAAGCTCAGTTCACACCTTTGCCAAAGGTATAAGCAAATGTAAGTATGAATAGTACAAATTGCTACCATTGTGGGGTTAATTGTGGCAACAATATCATCAAATTTGATGAAAAAGACTTCTGCTGTAGTGGTTGCAAAACGGTCTACGAGATTTTTTCCAGTAACGATTTATCCTATTATTATGACTTGCAATCGGCTGCAGGAGCCACTCCTAAAGCGGTTGAAGCCAGATATGATTTTCTTGATACCGTCGCTATTATTGAAAGACTGACGGAATTCAATGATGGGGATTTACAAATTGTGAATCTGTATATTGCTCACATACATTGTAGTTCGTGTATTTGGGTACTCGAAAACCTCAACAAGCTGAACGCCAACATTAGTGGATCACAAGTAGATTTTCCTAAAAAGACCGTTCGAGTCACTTATAATAGTGCTGAGATTTCTTTAAAGCAATTGGTTCTGCTACTTGCTAGAATCGGCTATGAGCCCAACATCTCTTTAGACGATTTCGATAATAAAAAAAAGGGAGTCGATCGAAGCCTCATCTATAAATTAGGGGTGGCGGGTTTTGCTTTTGGCAATGTCATGTTTCTTTCATTTCCTGATTATTTTGATCTGTCTTCTAGTACAAATTCGGGAGGGGAATTCTGGCTTAATCAATATCAAACTATTTTTCGATGGCTCATGTTTACATTTTCCTTGCCTGTTGTTTTATATGCGGGACGGGATTATTTCATTTCGGCCTTTAAAGGATTACGGAGTAACATATTAAATATCGATGTACCCATTGCCCTGGGCATTTTGGTGCTTTTTCTCAGAAGTACGTTAGAAATTATTTTCGATTGGGGGCCGGGCTTTTTTGATTCGCTTACAGGACTGGTTTTCTTTCTTTTGTTGGGCAAATTCTTTCAGCAAAAAACCTATTCCTTTCTATCCTTTGAACGTGATTATAAATCGTATTTCCCCATCGCGATTACAAGAATAACATCCAGTGGAAAAGAAGAGAGTACGCAAGTTCATGATATCAAAGCAGGAGACCGCTTACTCATTCGGAATGACGAATTAATTCCTGTTGATGGCATTTTAATCAACGGCAAAGCCCATATCGATTACAGTTTTGTTACGGGTGAATCAGAACCGGTGCTTAAGGTGTCAGGAGATAAGGTTTTTGCAGGAGGAAAGCAATTGAATAGTGCCATTGAAATGGAAGCCTTGAAATCGGTTTCCCAAAGTTATTTGACACAACTATGGAGCAACTCCGTTTTTCATACCGACAAATCAAGTACGTTTCAAACGCTAACCGATAGTATTGGAAAACGTTTTACGATTGCTGTTTTATCCATTGCTACAATAGCAACGGTCTTTTGGCTGTATCATGACCCTAACAAAGCCATGAATGTATTTACCGCAGTTTTAATTATTGCTTGTCCTTGTGCCATAGCCTTGGCCTCGCCGTTTACCTTGGGGAATATGCTTCGCATTTTTGGTCGAAAAAAGTTTTATCTGAAAGACACCCAGACCATTGAGCAATTGGCTCAAATTGATACAGCGATTTTCGATAAAACGGGCACTATTACCACTTCACAAAAAAGTTTGGCCACTTACGAAGGCATGCCCTTGACCATGGAGGAAGAATCGTTATTGAAAAATACGCTACGTGCTTCAAATCACCCTTTGAGTAGGTCATTATATGATATGTTGGCAGAACAACATATCACCACTTTAGATGCATATGAAGAGTATCAAGGACAAGGTCTTGAGGGAACTATGGGCAATGAACATATCAAAATAGGATCTGCCGATTTTGTCGGAAATCATCAAGTTAGCGATGTTCTAAATACTTCGGTTCATGTTAGTAGCAATGATATCTATAAGGGCAAATACGTATTTCACAACCAGTACCGAGAGGGAGTAAGCAAGCTATTCAGAGAAATGTCAGAAACCATAAAGCTGGCAATTCTTTCGGGAGATAATGAGGGAGAAAAAGCGCGTCTAGAGGAACTTTTACCCAAATTGACACCCTTGTTTTTCAATCAAAAACCGGAAACCAAATTGAAATTTATCGAGTCGCTGCAAAATCAAGGGAAAAAAGTACTAATGGTCGGTGATGGGCTAAATGACGCGGGTGCCCTAAGACAGGCAGAAGTAGGTATAGCTATATCAGAGAACATCAATGTCTTTTCACCAGGGTGTGACGGTATCTTGGATGCCTCTAAATTCAAGCAATTGTATCAATATATCCTTGCCTCGAAAAAGGCCATGAAAATCATTAAGCTCAGTTTCGCCCTGTCCTTAGGCTATAATATCATCGGTCTTTATTTTGCTGTAACAGGCCAACTACAACCAATTATCGCTGCGATTTTAATGCCCTTAAGCTCTATAAGCGTTGTTGCATTTGCTACAATTATGACCAACATAATCAGTCGAAAATTAAATTAAAATGTTTGAAAAAATAAAGCAAAACAGCTTATTGAAAATTTCTATTGGTGTTGTTTATCTGTGGTTTGGAGCACTAAAATTTTTCCCTCACTTAAGCCCGGCAGAAGGTCTCGCAACGGATACGATTACCGAATTGACCTTGGGTCTTATTCCTGCTCAAGTTTCCATTATTTTATTGGCTTTATTTGAGGTCGGTATAGGGGGCTGTCTTTTATTGAACATTCATCCAAAAAAAGCAGCCATTGCGGCCTTAGCGCATCTGGCTTGCACCTTTACACCACTCTTTTTTTTCAATGATATCTCTTTTAATGGCCACCCCATTTTTCTCACACTTGTGGGACAATACATTATTAAAAACCTAATTATCATAGCGGCTCTTTTATCAATTATAAAAGCAAAGGATGTCCATGTGAGCGGTGCAAAAATTATAAAAAACTAAAAAATAGCAAAACTGACAAATGTCATATTTAAATGATATGCATCAGCCTAATTTTACATCAGAATTCAGGTAGGTATGAGTGTTATATATGTGTTATTGGCCATCAGTATCAAAGTTGCGGTCTTTTTTTTTATAGCATTTATCATTTCGGTGAGAAGTGGTCAATATGATGATTCTTATACGCCATCGGTTCGCATGCTTTTTGAAGACGAATTGGTCAAAGATAAAGGCATCCCTGAGAAAGAAAACAACAAAGATATAATCCAACCAAATAAACAACTATAGATTATGGAAGTACAACAGTTCTATTACGATAATAAAATCGTAAAAAACTTTCTCTACGCGACCATGCTTTGGGGAATTGTAGGGATGTCCGTTGGCCTATTATTGGCCTTTATGTTTATGTTTCCCAACTTGACCGATGGTATTTCGTGGTTGAGTTTTGGACGTTTACGTCCCTTGCATACCAATGCCGTCATTTTTGCCTTTGTGGGCAACGCGATGTTCGCTGGGATATATTATTCGACGCAGCGATTACTAAAAGCCAGAATGTTCAACGATGTATTGAGCAAAATCAATTTCTGGGGTTGGCAATTGATTATTGTCGCCGCAGCAGTTACATTGCCCTTGGGATATACCACATCCAAGGAATATGCCGAATTGGAATGGCCTATCGATATCGCCATTACTCTAATCTGGGTTGTTTTCGCAATAAACTTTATCGGTACATTATTAAAAAGAAGACAACGGCACTTATACGTTGCGATTTGGTTTTATTTAGCAACCATTGTGACCGTTGCAGTACTCCATATTTTCAATAGCCTGGAACTTCCTGTAAATGCGCTAAAAAGTTACTCCGTTTATGCGGGCGTTCAAGATGCGCTAGTCCAATGGTGGTATGGCCATAATGCGGTAGCCTTCTTTTTAACGACACCTTTTCTAGGGCTGATGTATTACTTTGTGCCTAAGGCAGCGAATCGTCCTGTATACTCGTATCGTTTATCGATTGTTCACTTTTGGTCATTGATATTCATTTATATCTGGGCAGGGCCGCACCACTTATTATATTCTTCCCTACCCGATTGGGCTCAAAACTTGGGTGTGGCATTTTCAGTAATGTTAATTGCACCTTCATGGGGCGGGATGATTAATGGACTTTTGACCCTACGTGGTGCGTGGGACAAGGTTCGTACCAGCCCAACCCTTAAATTTATGGTAGTAGCGATAACGGGTTACGGTATGGCGACTTTTGAAGGCCCCTTGCTTTCGCTTAAGAATGTAAATGCCATCGCACACTTTAGTGACTGGATTATAGCGCACGTACATGTTGGAGCATTGGCTTGGAATGGTTTCATGGCTTTTGGTATGATCTATTGGATGGTGCCCAAAATGTTCAAGACAAAATTAGCATCGATAGGATTAGCGAATTTCCATTTTTGGATCGGTACCCTGGGTATCATTCTATATGCATTACCCATGTATGTTGCAGGCTTTACCCAGGCTTTGATGTGGAAGGATTTCAATCCGGATGGAACCTTGGTTTACGGAAACTTCTTAGAGACTGTTAATGAAATTATGCCCATGTACTGGATGCGGGCTATAGGTGGTACGATGTATTTGATCGGTGCCTGTGTCATGATATACAATGTGATTATCACTATAAGATCAGGTAGTAAAGTTGAAGATGAATTGGCCGAAGCCGCTCCTTTGACAAGAGTATCGGCGAAAAGAACCTTAGGGGAAACATTCCATACGTGGTTAGAGCGCAAGCCCATTCAACTGACCCTATTAGCTACTGTCGCGATATTGATCGGTGGAATTATTCAAATAGTGCCCACATTATTAGTGAAATCGAATATTCCTACCATAACCAGTGTCACTCCTTATACGCCTTTAGAGTTGGAAGGTCGCGACCTCTATATTCGTGAAGGTTGTGTAGGTTGCCATTCGCAAATGGTACGCCCATTTAGAAGTGAGGTCGAACGTTATGGCGAATATGCGAAAGCTGGTGAATTTGTGTACGATCACCCATTCCTTTGGGGGAGCAAACGTACCGGTCCTGACTTACTTCGTATAGGTGGAAAATATTCCGATAGCTGGCACCTGAACCACATGTATGATCCACAAACTACTTCTTCAGGTTCTATTATGCCGTCCTATTCTTGGTTGGTACTCGATAAACATGACAGAAGTGATACACAGGCAAAAATGGAAGCCATGGTCACCTTAGGAGTGCCCTATACAGAGGAAGATATAACCAATGCCCAAGCATCGATGAATGAGCAGGCAAGTCAAATAGAAAAGAACTTGTATACCGATCCAGATTTTGTCAAATCTTATGAATCCGATAAAAAGGACGCAGCTGAAAACGGAGAGGACTTCATAGAAATGAAGGATCGTGAAATCATTGCAATGATCGCTTATTTACAACGATTGGGCACTGATATTAAAATCAAGGAAACCAACGAACAACTATCAGAAAACAAGTAAGCCATGTTCAAATTCGTAAAAGGTTATATGGAAAGTATAGAGGGCGTTGCCATCTATCCAACGATATCATTATTGATTTTCTTCATCTTCTTCTTAGCCTTAGGGTGGTGGGTTTTTACCGCCTCAAAAGCCTATATCGATGAAGTAAGTGAATTACCATTAGATAAAGACAACCAACAAAATATAGAACTATGAAAAATACAAGACCCTGGTGGTTATATATCCTAATTGTTTTTTTCCTCGTCTTCGGACTAATGGAATATTTCATTGACTCCGGCGAGAAGCCAGCGGTAATCGAATATCCGATTACCCAATTTTTCCTCTTCGTAATTCTTTTGCTACTTATAGCTGTAACATTGATATTACAATCGGTAGAAAACATAACTTTTTTATCCATGTCGAAAGAGGCACGAGAGCGCTATCTAGCGGCAAAACCGAAGGGTTTGGAGTGGAAATGGGGAAAACGTGTCTATCAAAAAATGTTAGGCTCAAAGCCTGTAGAGGAAGAGGTCGAAATCATTTTGGACCACAATTACGACGGTATCCGTGAATTGGATAACAAACTCCCGCCGTGGTGGGTATATATGTTTTATGCAACTATTGTGTTTGGAATCATCTACTTAGTGCGCTTTCATATCGTTGGTGATTATAACCAAGACATGGAATATGAACAAGAAGTGGCCGCTGCACAATTAGAAATAGAAGAATACAAGAGAACCGCTAAAGATTTAGTAGATGTTAATACGGTGGCCTTATTGACAGATGCCTCCGACCTCAGTGCCGGTAAAGCAATTTACGAAGTAAACTGCGTAGCCTGCCATATGGCTGACGGAGGAGGTGGAATTGGTCCGAACCTTACAGATAATAATTGGATACTCGGAGGAGGTATCAAAAATGTCTTCAATACCATTTCCGAAGGAGGTCGAGACGGTAAAGGGATGGTCGCTTGGAAACAAATTTTGAAACCAGCTGAAATGGCGCAAGTAGCCAGCTACCTTTTAACCTTTGAGGGAACAACAGCGGCTAATCCGAAAGCTGCCGAAGGCGATATTTGGATTAATCCTGATGCGCCTAAGGAAGAGACCGTTCCTGTACAAAATTAAGATTCTACTACGGTAGTATTGACTTAAAAACGAACTAGTAACAAACAAAAGAAACCCACAAACTTTCCGCTGTCATCCTGAGTGCAATCGAAGGAAAGGAGGGATTAAGGGAGGTGTACAAATGTCGCAAGATCAAGAAAATTTTAGGGATTCCATTGGAACAATAGACGAAGAAGGTAAGCGTGCCTGGGTTTTTCCTAAAAAACCGAGCGGTAAGTGGTATACCTATCGTAAATACGTTAGTTACTTCTTATTGGCTTTCTTAATTGCTTCACCCTTTGTAAAAATCAATGGAAATCAATTTTTGATGTTCAATGTTTTGGAACGTCGATTCAATATATTCGGTTTTCCATTTTGGCCACAAGATTTTCACTTATTTGTCATTTCAATGATTATCGGTGTCATTTTCATTGCCTTGTTTACTGTAGCCTTTGGTCGTATTTTTTGTGGATGGATGTGTCCCCAGACGATCTTTCTGGAAATGGTTTTCCGAAGGATCGAATATTGGATCGATGGTGACCGTGGCGCCCAGATCAAACTGAATCGTCAACCTTGGAATGCAGAAAAAATCAGAAAGCGGGTTACCAAATGGATTATCTTTTTTATCATTTCATTTTTAATTGCCAATGTCTTTTTAGCGTACCTAATTAGTAGTGACAGATTGATCAAATACATTACCGATGGGCCGCTACTGCACATAAGCACTATGGTCTCGTTGTTGATTTTTACAGCGGTCTTCTTTTGGGTATTTGCTTGGTTTAGGGAACAGGTATGCATTATCGCATGCCCCTATGGCAGGATGCAAGGTGTTTTACTTGACAATAAATCGATTATCGTAGCCTACGACCACAAGCGTGGTGAGGCCGAAAACGGTCGTAAAAAATGGCGAAAAAATGAAGATCGTAATGCACTCGGCTATGGTGATTGCATTGATTGCTTTCAATGTGTAAATGTTTGCCCAACAGGTATTGACATCAGAAATGGAACACAATTAGAATGTGTCAACTGCACGGCATGCATCGATGAATGCGATACCATCATGGAAAAAGTCAACCTTCCAAAAGGACTCATTCGCTATGCTAGTGAAGATGAAATAACAAAAAAGGAAAAATTCAAATTCTCGGCACGTTTAAAAGGCTACACTGCAGTATTAACGATTTTAACTGGTCTTTTAATCGGTATGTTATTTTTAAGAAATGACCTTGAAGCCAATATTTTAAGACTTCCGGGGCAATTGTATGAACACAAAGAAGGGAATATTATTAGTAACGTCTATACCTTTAAATTGGTCAATAAGACAACGCGAGACGTGAACGACGTGAACTTCAAACTAATATCACATAAGGGAACCGTAAAATTAGTACGCAATGAAGATTTCGTTGTGCCAGCCCAAGATTTGGCAGAAGGAACGCTCTTTATCGAAATAAATAACGCCGCAATTAAAAGTGATAAGGAAAAAGTAAAAGTGGGCGTATACAGTGATGGCGAACTGATTGAAACAACAATTACTGCGTTTTTAGCGCCTCGAAGTTATAAGTAATTATGAAGTTCGAAGTCGGAAGTTCGAAGTCGGAAGTGCAAGTTGGAAACAAGTAGTCTTTGCGAGGAGAATCGCATAAAATTTGAAACGATTAAAATGTTGAACTCGACGTGGCAAACTGTTCAAAATTATCAGAAAGATGAGATAGATTGCTGTTTACCTTGCAATGACGGGCAAAGCGAAGAAGACGGAGGGGTAGAATTCCGAGCTATAGTAAATTAACATACTATTAAGCAAATTGCCTCACTGCGCTTGCAATGACGAAATTTATAGTCAGATTCCCGCCTAAGCAGGAATAACATTAAAACAAATAGATTCCCACGAGGAATGACATTAATACAGCTGAATTATGAAACTAAATTGGGGAACTTCTATCATACTAGCCTTTCTGGCCTTCATTAGCTTCATTCTATTTTTTGTGATACGCATGAGTACCGATGATAGCTCCAATCATGATCTAGTAACCAAAGATTACTATAGAGCCGAATTGAATTATCAAGAAGAAATCAATGCCGAAAAAAGCGCCAATGACGATGATGTAAAGTTGATAATAGAAAAAAAGCCCGAAGGGCTATTAATAAAGTTTCCAGAAAAAATAGAATTCAAAAAAGTAAAAGGAATAGTGTCCCTATACAGACCATCCAATAAGCACTTGGATTTTGACTTTCCAATAAGTCTGTCCATTTCACATTTGCTCATACCTGACAAACGCCTGTTGGATGGTCGCTGGGACATTAAAGTCTTTTGGCAATACGATGGTAAAGACTATTTGCATAAGGTGCAAATTACTTATTAAAAAAACAAAGAGAAGAATCAAGACCTCACTGCGAGGCATGAAGCAATCTGTAGAATTCGTGTTACCAACTGTCAGGTTACTTCCTTATGGACGCTAAGTCAAATTAAAGAAAATGTTACTATCTGCCAGCATATTGGGTTTAATGGGAAGTTTGCACTGTGTGGGTATGTGTGGACCCATAGCCTTCATGCTTCCTGTGGATCGGTCGAACAAGTATAAAAAAATCGGGCAGATATTCATATATCATTCTGGGAGACTTCTCGCCTATAGTATAATTGGATTAATTTTCGGATTACTTGGCAAAGGCCTTTATCTGTTTGGAATGCAGCAAAAACTTTCAATCGCTATTGGTGTTCTAATGATTGTTTTCGTGCTTATTCCCTATAGAACATTTAACAAATACAATTTATCAAAACCCATTTATAAACTCATTTCAAAAGTTAAAAACCGCTTAGGGCAGGAACTCAAAAAAAAATCTCCCGATACATTCTTGACGATAGGCTTTTTGAATGGATTTTTGCCCTGCGGATTAGTCTACATGGCATTATTTGGAGCAATTGCGATGGGCGATGCCGCCCAAGGAAGCCTTTATATGTTCCTATTCGGTTTGGGAACGATTCCGTTGATGACCTCTGCTATATATTTTAGCGGTTTTCTCAAAGGTTCAATGCGGAAACGCGTACAGCGATTGATTCCTGTTTTTGTGATTGTCATTGGCGTTCTGTTCATTCTTCGTGGCATGGGCCTAGGAATTCCTTATATATCACCCGAGCCAGTACTAGAGGTCGTTGCCGCTGAAATCGATTGTCATAATTAATATTTACATGAAATGAAACCGTTACCCAATGATATCGTTTTACGGCCTCGGTTTCAATTGGAACTGTCGGAAACCAAGGAAGATCTGTTAGAGTCCTTTGAAAAATCACAAGTTGAACCCTTTCTTGTCAAGCGCCTTGATGAACATATTTTTATCAAATTCAACAAAAAGAATAATCATTTTTGGTCGCCACAACTACATCTTGAAATTGATGAAATAGATACAGCAAATAGTAAACTTTATGGTGTTTTTGGTCCCAACCCTTCCTTATGGACGTTTTTTATGTTCCTGCACTTTGGGGTGGCTGTGGTATTTATCATTTTAGGAATTTGGGCGTATTCCAGTGCCGCTTTGGATAAATCATTTGGTCTTCAATTAGGCCTGATGGGTTTTATGGCGGTTTTATGGTTAGTTCTATATTTCTTCGGTAGAGCGGGAAAAATGAAAGGGAAACCGCAGATGCAAGAACTCTATCGCTTTATGATGGAGGTCTTGACTTAATCTTCCTTTAAAAAAGATATCACCTATGCTGTTTATCCATAAATCAGCATCGAGGTCAATAAAAAATAAAAACTTTACCCTCTTGGATACAAACGAAAAGATATTGCGGAAATACGAGCAATTAGGAGAGAATCCTGAAACCTATTTAAAAGGACTCTTGCATGCGAAACCTATTACCTATTGGGACTATGTTGAAGTAGATACTTTGCTCTCTCTTCAAAGGCCCCGTACCAATTTTGAGGATGAAAGCATTTTCATCATGTATCATCAAGTAACCGAACTTATGCTGAAAATGATACGCCATGAGCTCGAACAGATTGTTGAACAAGAAAATATCAAGGAGGAGTATCTGCTGATAAAAATCAATCGCCTTAATCGCTACACTACTATGCTGATCACTTCCTTCGATATTATGAAAGATGGAATAAATCATGATGATTACAACACCTTTAGGGCCACTTTGACCCCGGCAAGCGGATTTCAAAGCGCACAGTTTAGAACTATTGAACTGTATTGTACCCGTTTACAAAATCTGGTCAATGAAGAAGGAAAAAAACGACTTTCCAATCAACCGACTATTGAAGAACTCTTTGAACAAATCTATTGGAAAGATGCCGGGCTGAATCGAAAAACAGGTAAAAAGAGCTTGACCCTGATTCAGTTTGAGGAAAAATATCTGGATAGTTTCATAAGCCTGGCCAAAAAAATAAAAGGCAAAACCATGGAGGATAAAATGGGGCAAATAGCAAAACCTTCTATTCAACTTAAGGAAAAATTGAAAGAATTCGATTATTTGTATAATGTTGAATGGCCAATGGTACACTTGAGCACAGCAAAGCATTATCTTGATAGCAAAGGAGAACATAAAGCCGCCACAGGTGGTTCTGAATGGAAAAAATACCTTCACCCAAAATACCAACAACGTAAATTCTTTCCTACCTTATGGACAGAAAAGGAAAAAAAGGATTGGGGATTGTAAAGTGTATCCGAATCCCTTTAACACCAACCGCCAACAACCGCTGAGCAGAAAATCCGAATGGAATTTTCCAAAAGTATGCTGCCCTGACAATTCAAAAATGCAACTAGAGAACTATATAGATCATACATTGCTTAAACCAACAGCAACAATTTCAAGTATCAAGGAGTTGTGCAATACTGCCATAAAATTCAATTTTTTTGCAGTTTGTGTTAATGGGTGCTATGCTGCCCTAGCTAAAAAAGAATTACGGAGTTCCAAAGTGAAATTGGCCGTAGTGATCGGGTTTCCATTAGGAGCGAATACCACCAAATGCAAGCTGTCAGAAGCTCTTGATTGTATAGAGAACGGAGCGGACGAAATAGATATGGTCATCAATATCGGATGGCTAAAATCAAAGAAATACGATTTTGTCAGAAAGGAGATTTCGGATATCAAAAAAGCTATAGGTACGAAGACGCTCAAGGTCATTATAGAGACCTGTTATCTTACAACCGTAGAAAAACAAGAAGCATGCAGACTTGCTATCGATGCCAATGCCGATTTTGTAAAAACCTCAACAGGTTTCGGCACCGGTAACGCTACTTTTGAAGATGTCAAACTAATGAAAGATTTGGTTGGTGACAAAGTCAAAATCAAAGCCTCCGGAGGAATCAAAGATAGAGAGACCGCCATGCGATATATTGAGCTGGGTGTTTCAAGAATAGGCACCTCTTCAGGTGTTACACTGATGGAACATGGGTCATAATAGCCCCGGTCATTAGCAAACATTTAAATTATGAGCGTACACATTGAAGCCAATAAAAATGATATTGCCAATACGGTTTTAATGCCTGGCGACCCCTTGCGCGCCAAATGGATTTCAGAAACTTTTTTTGAAGATGCATTTTGTTATAACCAAATACGCGGCATGCTTGGTTATACGGGATTCTACAAGGGAAAACGCATATCGGTTCAAGGAAGTGGTATGGGCATTCCCTCATCCATGATTTACTTTCAGGAACTGATAAAAGCGTATGACGTAAAAACCATTATTCGGGTTGGGACAGCAGGTTCATATCAGAAAAATGTAAAAATCAAGGACATTGTTCTGGCGATGGCAGCCTCAACAACTTCGAACATCAATAGTTCTAGGTTCACGAATGCCGACTTTGCCCCGACAGCGGATTTTGAACTGTTCGTACAAGCTTTGCAATATGCCAAGGAAAATAACATTCCTATTAAAGCGGGTAATGTGCTTTCGTTGGATGAATTTTATGAGGAAAATCCAAATTCCTATAAGAAATGGGCCGAATATGGGGTACTCTGTGCTGAAATGGAAACAGCCGGATTATATACCATCGCTGCCAAATATAATATAAAGGCGCTGTCCATATTGACCATTTCCGATTCGTTGGTAACAGGCGAGCACGCCTCTACGGAGGAGCGGGAGAGCACTTTAAAGGAAATGATCGAAATCGCACTGCATATTTCATAAAAAACCCGAAGGTCTTAAAAAAGCCCTGAGCTATAATCGGCTAAGCTCGGTGTCGATTCCATAAATTCGCACTCAGCATGAGGACCAAACTTATGGCGATGGTAATACTTCTTAAAGCCAATACTTCAAAATACCCTTCAAAAATTAGAAAATTCCGCCAAGCGGCAATCCCCTTATAAAATAGGAGGGCCTCGGTTATAAAAAACCCTATTAGATAAAGAAAATAGGCTTTTCTAGAAATTCGCAATAATTTGGAATAAACTAAAAACATGGAGAGCCCCAAAGTCACGACACCCAAAAAAGTCCAATGCAGGTGACCGATGATAAAGTCCAATAGCGTTACAGCCATATTGGCGAATATGGAAAGGCCGTTAGCAATTGCAGTATCATTTTAACTAGTATCAAGACGATCAGGGTCTTGAAGATCACTTTTTGAAAAGAAAGAAAAAACAGGTACATTTTTACCTTTTGTAAGACATGGAATTTTAAAAGTATTCCTAAAACTACCAATTGCAACACACCGCCTATAACCTGATAAAAATC
>JARFRH010000052.1 GCA_029287355.1 Maribacter sp.
TCTTACTGCACCTTTTATAAAATGATCAAAATCAGTTCTCGCTAAAAACAAATATCGGCTTCGTTAAAACCACCCTTTTAAAAGTCCGGTATTCAATAGAACTTCACTATTTGCCATAAACGATAATTGGTCAAGAAGTGACAATTCGACTACGAAATGGAATGGAATCGTAAAAATGGTAACTGACCGATAACATGGTCTATGAAAACCTTATATGATATTTTTAGTCTTGAACATAAAAGTTTTCCATGAAAAAGATCATACTACCAACGGATTTTTCCAAAAACGCTGAAAACGCTATAGTTTATGCCCTTAACCTCTTTAAGGATGAAAAGTGTGCGTTCTATTTCTTGAACACATTTATGCCCTCAGCAAACTACGAGCAGCACTCTTGGCATATCGGTTTAGAGCCTTCCAACCTGCAAAAATCAATGAAACAATTGACAGCATTGTTAGAACGCCTTTCGAAGAAATTTGAAAACCCCAAACATATATTCGTACCACATTCAGCCATGAATACTGTGGTAGGCGAAACAAAGAAAATCATTGAACAGGAGAAAATAGAACTTGTTATTATGGGAACCCAAGGTGCAACTGGGGCGAGTGACATCGTGTTTGGCACGAATACGACACAGGTAATAGAAAAAATAAATTGTCCGGTCATCGCTGTTCCTTCAGGATTAAAGTACAAAGCACCGAAGAACATTTTGTTCGCTACGGATTATGAGATAACCTATTCAAAGGAACAGTTGAAAGAGATGCTGCATATCGCCGAACACCATAGATCACATATCGATGTTTTACATGTTTCATCCATATCTGGAATAACGGATGATCAACAAAATAACAAAGCTATGTTAGACGAGGTTCTTAAGGATGTTGACCACCGATCGCACATCGTTCCCGAAGAGGATATTCGTTCTTGCATAAATGATTTTCAGTTAGAAAATGATGTGGATTTGCTAGTAATGATTAAGAACAAGCACACATTTATGGAGCGTCTTTTTCTAAAATCAAAAATAAAACAAATAGGCCTACATATTAAAATACCTTTTATGGAAATTCCGTTTCTGCCTAAAAAATGAGACCATTTGGATCTTCCTTTCTAAGAATCCCTGAAGATGACTGAGGAATATCAAATTGTAGCTACTCCAAGGATTCTATTTTTGTTAATAACCTAAATAAAATTGTAATGGATAAAAGAATATTATTGCCCACTGATTTTTCTGAGAATGCATTAAATGCAATTCAATATGCTTTGGATATGCACGAAAAGGAAAAATGCGAGTTTTATTTACTGAATGTCTTTCGTGTGAAAGGGTACTCTACTAAAAGTATAATGGTACCTGAACCTGGCGATGTTGATTATGAAGCTGCCAAAAAATATTCTTTGGATGGTTTAGACAAACAAATGGAAAAATTGAGCATGCGTAATGAGAACGCCAAGCACAGGTTTTATAAGATTTCGCAATTCAATTCAATTCTGTACGGGGTGAAGAATGTCATTGACAAAAAAGATATTGAACTGGTCGTTATGGGAACCAAAGGTGCGGGCGGTACAAGATCCACGGTTTTTGGAACGAATACTGTCAACATCATGGAAAAGGTAACTGAGTGTCCGGTTCTAGCCATTCCTGAAAAGGTACGGTTTTCGCCGCCCAAAGAAATCGTTTTCCCCACAGATTTTAAGGCTAGTTTTAAAAGAAAGGAAATTCAGGTTCTTTTGGATATCGCCAAGAACCATAAGTCGGCCATTCGAGTACTTCATATCATGGAAAGTAGCAAGCTGAGCAAGAAACAAGAAAACAACAAAGTGCTGTTAGATCATATGTTAGACATCGTTGATCACAGCTTCCATACCATGTCGGATGTCAAGGTGCAAAAAGGCATTGACACCTTTATTGAAAGCAGGGAAAGCGAAATGGTCGCCTTTATGAACAAAAAGCATATGTTCTTTGGCAGTATCCTTTCCAATCCTCTGGTAAAGGAGCTAGGTTACTATTCAGAGATTCCGATTTTGGTATTAAAAGACGTAACGTAAGAAAATTAAAATTTGCATTCGGTTTTGTTCAAAGAGCTTGAAGCGATCAAGCTGGTGCGACAAAAGTTATAGATAGGACATCGTTTTCGCAATAGGTTTTCCTGGAAATTTGGAAAAAAAGCCCAGTAACAAGGCTGCCTTTTCGCATCGGGTATAAAAGACAATTTTAGCTGGAGCCCCATATTTGAAAGCTGGTATAGTGATTGAAATAGTAATAAGAAATACTTCATTCTGATTTATATCATTTCCAAACCCTTTTCACAATAGTATTTTGGCCCTAAAGGGATGATTAATTATGGCCACACATCAGACAGAATCGCATCATTTATCAATGTTGTACGAAATGCATTGGGATTGCCAAAAATGGAAATCTACTTTGTAATATATTGATGCTGGCATTGTTTTCCTTGAAGAGTTATTGAACTCCTACCAATTTCTGCCCAATACCCCCAGCTTATTTGAAAAACTGCAAGATTACCGTGGGCGATTAAAGAATTTGAAAATAATCAAAGCAGACGTTAGAATTAGTCTTTCAAAACATGAAAATGTTTCAGGCGGCTTAATGGAAGTATGGAATTGTAAATGTGACGGGAAGCTATATCAAAATCACGATTTACTGAAAGCACAGGTAACCGATTGTGGCGAAAGATTTAAGACCCTAAGGTTAGAAATTCAAAGTTATGCTGCTAGCATTCTGAAAAATAGAAGGCTAAAAGGTTAAAAGCGTAATATCTATTAGAAAAAATGTACTCGTAAAAATATAGACAAACTAAAACACAATCACATGATAACAGAAGAATTAGTTATTAACCCTAAATACACAGTTATGAAACAATTATTTTTTGCGGTTTTATTAGCGATTGGAACCATAAACGTGAACGCACAGGACGCTACCCATGTAGCACCACAAGAGGTAAAAGTGGGCGATATACTGCAAATAGGCCACCTAGATGCACCAAGGTTCAAGCATATTGATTTTCCAAGACCCAATTTCATTATCAAAAAAGGCGGAATTGCCAATTATAAGCGGGTGGAAGGATACAAGGTGGTAGTTACCTCCATAAAGGAAAAAAAGGACGGTAATTTACGAGTGAAGATCAAAAG
>JARFRH010000069.1 GCA_029287355.1 Maribacter sp.
GCTATAATTATTGTTTCCGGCATGAAATGATTTCGATTGCTATTGGAACTCATAAAATGTACGATGCCAGTGGCCGTATTAAAATGAGTATAGCCATCCAATAATATTATAATTGGATATTCTTTCTCTAGGTCAGCTGAATCATTATATGATTCGGGAAGACTTATAAAACAAGTTCTGTCTTCATTTAGAATGCTAGAATGAATGGCAAACTCACTTCCTTGTATGATAGCTGTCTTCTTCTGGCCAATTGTGGTTTGTAAGCCAAAAAGGAAAACAGAAAAGAAAACCATTAAAAAATGCTTCATAGTTAGATTAATGTTCGTTAAGGAAAATATGTGAAAAGCTGCAGATTTAAGTAGTTGTACTTTTCGGTAAGGGGAAAGGTAAGAAAAAATCACAAAGCTAATGACTTGTGCTGATTCTGCTATTTTGTTATACATGGCTAGCACAGTTTTAATTTGTCAGGCCAACTGCTTTACGCGAGTATAAATTTGAATCTAAATTTTTTAGTATGAAATGGGCAACACTTGCACGAGAAATCATTTTGGTCAGAATGTAATTCCCGGCCTTGACGTCATGTTTGTAATCGGATCTTTTTTTTCCATTCGTCAATTGTCCCGGGCGAATAATTGTCCAATCTAAATTGCTTTTCATAATTAATTCTTCCTGTTTGGATTTATCTAAAAAGTAGAACAACAATATAACTGGAATTGTAAAGAGCGTGTAATATAGGCCGAGTTTAAATTTGCTGTCTTTTATTCCCAGCGATGTGATACAGATGAATCGTTTAACACCATTATTATTCATGCCATTAATAATGTTTTTTGTACCTCTAGATAGGATTGTCGTTTTAATGAAGAATCGTTTATGCCCTAAAGCAGATAGTACGGCATCTTGTCCTTGAAATGGTTTTTCAAGACTATCAGGGATTAAAACATCTCCTTTTACTACACTAAAATTCGGGTGATCAAATTTTAATTTTATTGGGCTACGGGCAATAGCAGTGATGACATGCCCATCTGCTAGTCCTTGTTTGATCAATTCTCGACCAGTTTTCCCTGTTCCTCCAATTACTAAAAGTTTCATAGATATGATTCAACGCCAGTTAAATTGAGAAAAAGTAAGATAGAATTAAATATTTATGAACTGAATTGTTGTTTAACAGCGATGAATTGCATTAAGATCCAAAAAAAATCAGATTTATTACTGATCCATTTTATCTACTGTTTGCCTGCAATGGGATTTATTTTATTTCTTATTTAATTTTAGCGAGTTTTTTCGTTTCATAGAGGATAATTCCATTTTCATCATAATATTGAAAGGATGCGATTGGAATATTTCCGTCTCTTTTTGTTGTAACCAATAAAAACCCACCACTTGCAGATTCCCGATCTCCTTGAATATAGAACTGCTTGATCTTTCCTTCTGGGTCAGTTGATTCTGGATCTCCCGCCAAGCGACCTGCACGCGAGTTATTATCAACTAAGGCACCTGTAGAAAATTCTTCTATTCCGCTTGGGTGCATCGCATGATATTGCCAATGTCTGTCACCGCATATGATATAGAGGTTTTTATCAAGGAAATCATTATCAACTAACCATTTGAAAATTGCTTCTCCTTCATATCTGAAACCTTTAAGATTAACATGATTATCTGATTTGTAAGCATCATCGGGTCCAACCATCGGAGTTGGGGAAATGATGAACTTAAAACTGGCATCACTCTCCACTAGGGTCTCTTTAAGCCAACGTAATTGTTCGGTTCCCAAAAGCGTTTTATCCGGTCCATCCTCCATCTGGTTCGGACTTCTATAGTCTCTGCCTTCTAACATCCAAATCTGAAGATCTTGACTCATGCGGTGTGTGCGATAGGTCTTGGCATGAACTTCATCTGGATCCACAACGGGTAATTGCTCCTTAAAATTCTTGATCCCTAATTCATGTGATATAGGAAAATCCTGATGGGGATCAGCATCATTGAATCTGTAATCATGATCATCTTTTTCCCAATAGGTTCCAACATTCATAAAGAGGTCCCTAAATCTGGGTTGTATAAATTGCTCGTGATATTTTTTTCTCATTCCCGATTCATCTACGACTTCCATACCTCCATATCCCGCTGGGTGTGGGAAATCACCAGCCTTTACCGCACGTTCATAATTGGCCTTATTCGGATGGTCGAAATAAACATTATCCCCGGTTCCTATAAAATAATCCGGTTGGATGTTTTTAATGGTCGCCATTGCTGGATAACCTAGTTCTTTCTCAGTTCCAGAATAGGACCTAGTGCTATCATATTTTCCAAAGTGGAAATGATAATAATTCATCCCCGTTACGACGGCAAATGATATTTTCGTATCCCTATCAAGACCGGGCAGGGTCTTAAAAGTGCCAATTTCACTGGTGAATTGCGCGTCACTGTCCTTACCGAAACGAAGACGGTAGAAGTATTTTGAACCTGATTTTAAGCTGTTAATCTTCTTCTTGATAATGAAGTCGTTTTCAGGTAGGGCCTTAATAAAATCTGTCGAGATAGGGCTGCTGAATGAAGCATCTTCATCAATTTCAAATCTGGCTACACCTTGTTTTCCAGCTAAATCGCCATTGAGCAAGCTATTAGAAACCGTTAATCTCGATTGTAAGATTACAGATGTTGAAGTGGCTTCACCAGCCATGATCCCT
>JARFRH010000126.1 GCA_029287355.1 Maribacter sp.
TGCTCAAAGCTTCGTTACTGAGTGAAGGGAATAAAAGGCGTTAGTAAGCATCAGAAATGGCTAGATTTATTTGGTCTGCGCATGCATTAGAACTTCGTATGGTTTTATTTTTAATATGCTCTAAAGCACGGTCGTCATCTATTTCAATTTTAACGCGAATAAATCCTTCGCTTTCTGCTCTTAAAATGGCTAAAAGTCGATGTGATGGAATTCTGTTTAAGGATTCTGAACAATCAAAATAATCTCTAAATTTTTGTGCCTTCTCATCTGTAGATTTAGTCTTTACGACTTTGGTTGTAATTTGAGCATTACGATTTAATTGGTTTCTCAGATAATTTCTAAGATCTGTACGTTCATTAATCCATTCAGCAATAATATGTCTTGCACCTTCTAAGGTATCTTCAATACTGCCTTTTGTATACTTAAAAGCAATGGCTTCTAAATCATTTATGTTTTGACTCATTATGAGTTTAGCCAAGGGTTCTAAACAATTTTTCCGAGCAGTTTCGGCTTTAGTTTTTCGATTTTTCTTAAAGGGAAGATAGAGGTCTTCAAGACTTGTTAAATCTTCAGAATTTTCAATTTTTTGTCTAAGTTCGTCGGTAAGTGCATCTTGCTCTTCAATGGCTTTCAGCACCCCGATCTTACGTTTTTCCAAAGCTTCAAAATCCGATTTGAATTTAACGATGGCCCCTATTTGCACCTCGTCAAGATTTCCTGTTCGTTCTTTTCGATAACGGGAAATAAACGGAATGGTGCACTCTTCGCTGAGGAGTTCCACGGTATTCTTGATGCCTTTTTCAGGGAGTTGGGTATGTTTTGTAATGTAGGGGATGAGGTTCATATAGAAAAATTAACGCCGTAAAGTTAAGTTTTGATGTGCTGTGAGCCAAAGATTATGTCGTCACAGAATCTTTGATATTGTCATTTTGATATGAAGCGAGGAAGCTGTTCTCATCATTTGAAATTCAACATGACCGTATGGGTTCCTTTTTTTGACCTTTCAAAAGATTCATTAATACCATGGTCGGCGTATAATGCGTGTAACACATAAACATCCTTATCACCTTTGTTATTCTGTCTTTTCCTGGTCTTAAAGGCACCTTCAGTTCCCGAATAAAAAGTGTAGTTTGGGTCTTGCGCGTTTGTAAATATCCATTCTAGCATTTGCGCTATCTTTTCTTTTTCTAATTCAGGTTGGCCTGGCATGATTTCATCGCTCCAAATACCACTTGAACCCTGACTTATTTTTTGTATCAAGTAGGCCCTACTTTCACTTATAGGATCGTATTCTCTTACGATGTCCTCAAATGAAGGCCCGATCAACTTGTCTTTTGCTAAGTGACACGTAAAACAGTTTGAAGCGGCAATCAACGAAAGTTTTGCTGACCTTGGTCCTATTTCTTCCTCCACATATTTTTCGGCTTTTGAAGCGTCAGGTAGATATGTGACGGTTAAAATGACCTCGTTCTCATTGATTTCATCATATTCAGAATTTCCATCTTCTTTGTCGGAAATAACGATACTGTAGGGTACAATTGAATTGCCTTCCAATGTCACATTTTCTGACGGGGAAATAATCTCTACTTTGGGAGCGTCATTGCCTTGAGCTAAATGCAAGGAAGGGATGAGGGTAAAACTGATATAAAGTAGTAAAAAGGGCAATTTATTTTCCATAAACCTAAGCCTGATCGATTTCCTTGGCCACCCGGTTTCCGGATCGCGTCGCTGCTTCGGTACCCCAATTCAAGTTATCGGCATAGGCACCTGAAAAATGAATGCGCCCTTCAGGGTTCATAAGATTCGGCCAGAATTTATTTAGCTCTCCAATAGGGAAAGACAAGCGTTCACAGGTCGAGGCGTAGGGTTGTTTCGTCCAATCCCTGCCGATGGCCAACTCAATAGTATCCTTGCCTGGATAGACTTCACGAAAGGCAGCTAGTGCACGTTGTGGGGAAATGCCTCCGGGCCCCGTTCCTAAAACGATAACACGGTGGGTATCGACCTCATCGGCCGAATGCCAAACGGCCCATAAATCAGGATGTTCAAGATTCAAATTGATACTCAGACCATCATCGAGCCAAAATTTCGAACGTGCCTGAAAAACGAATCGCTGGTACGAATCATAGGTCACCTTTTCAAGTGCATACTGTTTTTCGGGCCGTAAGGCAGGTTTTATGGGAATTTTATTAAAGGCCGGCGGAGGAATACAATTCACAAAATGTTCGGCCGTGATTTTTTTGGTATCCTTGTTCTCTGTGTAGGTGACGATTACATTGTTTTCATTGTTCTGAATGGATGTGATCTTATGGTTTAATAGAACCCTCGGCCCTAATCTTTTGGCAAAGGCATTTGGAAGCATTTGGTTTCCGCCTTGTAGGCGATATATTTCGGTCGGAAATTCTGGAACGCCACGAAATTTTAGTATGGCAGAATACCACAACTCATACAAGGCTGAGGAATTAGTTCCACCCAAATATTTCAGGGCTGTTTGGGAAGCCCCAACTTTTTTGTAAATGTCCGACATCGGAATGTTGTCCCAGTCATCATAACCAATTCCGAAGGGTTGGTACTCGTCTTTGAATTTGCCCAGATAAGGTGCGGTATAAAGAGATTTTAGCTCTCCCCATGGATTGGAGGACAGAAAATCGACTTCTTTTTGGTTGAACCCCATTTTGCGCAAAAGGGCAACATCGTTCAGTTCTTCTTGCGAATAAAATACCCCCTCAATACTTCTTAATACATTTTTTCTTCTTTCGTAAGGGATAGCCGTCAGCCCGAATTCCTCGATATACTGCCAATACCGTTCATATCCCGGCTTGGTAATATGCTCCTGACCCCCATCTCCATAGAGTCCATCAGCAAGCTCATCTTTGACGGTATAAACATGCCCGCCGTGTCTGCCCGAGGCTTCGAGTACGGTAACATCATGACCCAATTTCATGAGTTCATAGGCAACGCAGAGTCCGGCGATTCCACCTCCACCTACGACTATTTTTTTCGGTTTGGCGATTTTCTTAACAATGAAAACCTCTTTTTTATTGGATTGATTTGCCCGGGCAGTAGTAGTATTCAGAAGTGCTGCACCGACCCCGGCTTTTATGGAATTTTTAATAAAATCCCTTCGCTGGTTTTTCTTTGTATTTTTCATGTGCCGTTCTTTATTTGCTCAAAAAAGATACGACAATTTGTTAAAGTTCGAGTGAATGCCCTAATTAATGCTACTCCCATTGCCAACCCTTTCTTCATCGGGGTTGACAAACACCAATTTACCTTCCGCATTTTCGGTCATGAGAATCATACCTTCACTATCGACGCCTCTCAAGGCACGGGGAGCAAGATTGATAAGAACGGTCACCTTTTTGCCTATGATTTCTTCCGGAGTAAAACTTTCCGCAATACCCGATACAATGGTGCGAGTGTCTAAACCCGTATCTACTTTTAAGATTAACAATTTTTTGGTCTTAGCCATTTTTTCTGCCGCGATAATAGTGCCAACCCGCATATCCAATTTTGTAAAATCGTCAAAAGTAATGGTGTCTTTTTGTGCCATGATTTCTTTGTTTGCGTGCTCATTTGCCTTTTTGGTGGCTTCGAGTTTGTCGAGTTGTGCTTGAATTTCTTGGTCTTCTATTTTTCTGAAGAGCAGTTCTGCTTTGTTGATTTGATGGTTAGAGGGAAGGAGGGTTTCTTTTTGAGAAACGTCGTTCCATTGCATCGCGACTCCGCTCGATGTGACAGATAGTATTGATTTAAGTTTTGAACTTGTAAACGGTAAAAAAGGCTCACTTAAAACTGATAGACCTGCTGCTATTTGGAGGGCTACGAACATTATGGTTTTCACCCGTTCTTCATCTTCCTTGATGACTTTCCAAGGTTCTTCGTCTGCTAGGTATTTGTTTCCTAAGCGTGCTAAGTTCATGAGTTCTTGGCCCGCTTCCCTAAAGCGGTACCGCTCGATAGAACTTGAAATGGTGGCTGGAAATTTCTTCAAAGCTGTTAGGGTATTTAAATCAACCTCTGAAAATTTCCCTGCTGATGGTACCTGTCCGTCATAATATTTGTTAGTCAAGACAACTACTCGGTTAATGAAGTTTCCTAGGATGGCAACCAGCTCATTGTTGTTTCTTGCCTGAAAGTCCTTCCAAGTGAAATCATTGTCTTTGGTCTCTGGTGCATTTGCCGTTAAAGTGTACCGCAATACATCTTGCATATCAGGAAATTCCTGTAAATACTCATGCAACCAAACGGCCCAGTTTTTAGATGTGGAGAGTTTGTTTCCTTCCAAATTCAAAAATTCGTTTGCCGGTACATTCTCTGGAAGTATATAATCGCCATGTGCTTTCAGAATCGCGGGGAAAATGATGCAATGAAAAACGATATTATCCTTGCCGATAAAATGCACCAATTTGGTGTCATCGGATTTCCAATAAGGTTCCCAATTTTTTCCTTCACGTTCTGCCCATTCTTTTGTGGAAGAAATATATCCTATGGGTGCATCGAACCATACATACAGTACTTTGCCTTCCCCGCCCGGAACTGGAACTGGAATTCCCCAATCTAAATCGCGTGTTACCGCCCTTGGTTTTAGTCCGGCGTCAATCCAACTCTTACATTGGCCATAAACGTTTGGTTTCCAGTCTGATTTATGTCCGACTAAAATCCATTCCTTTAGAAAATCTTCATATCGGTCTAAGGGTAAAAACCAATGCTTGGTTTCTTTAGTAGTAGGGATGCTTCCGGTAATCGTCGATTTCGGATTGATTAAATCCGTAGCATTTAATGTAGACCCGCAGTTTTCACATTGATCACCATAAGCTTCCACATTTCCACATATGGGGCAAGTGCCGACTACAAAACGATCTGCTAGAAATTGCTCGGCTTCTGCATCATATAATTGAGCGGTGGTTTCTTCCACAAAATCGCCTTGCTCATAGAGTTTTTTGAAAAAGTCACCAGCAGTTTTATGATGAATCTCTCTAGAGGTACGTGAATAATTATCGAAGGTTATTCCGAAGTCTTGAAAAGATTGGCGGATTATGCCGTCATACTTGTCAATAACTTCTTTCGGAGTTACCCCTTCCTTTTTTGCCTTCATGGAAATGGCTACACCATGTTCATCACTTCCGGAAATGAAAGCTACATCGTTACCGGTTAAACGCAAATAACGCGCATAGATATCGGCAGGTACATATACACCCGCCAAATGCCCAATATGAATGGGGCCGTTTGTGTAGGGCAGGGCAGCGGTAATGGTATATCTCGTAGGAGTTTTTTGGTTTAGAGCCATCAAAAAAGAATTAGGCCTCAAAAATAAAGATTTTTATGCGAGGCCTTCTCAAATAACTAAAAAAGAAAGCCTTCGCTATATACTCGGGGCACGAGCGCGAAGGCTTTACTATATTGGGGGATAGATTTAGGGGACGTAATTCCTCTAAAGTTTAGATTCACCCCGATAGTTATGGGGGCAAACACAAGTTCAAAAATTTAATTTTATCAACTGACTAGGCCACCATAACGGATTTAGCCATTTTCTGATTCTGCACATCAATGCGATAAATATACTTGCCAGCAGAAAGATGACTCGGCATGCGTTCACGTATATTTAGTTCTACAGAACCTTCCATCATCATTTCATTAAATATTGTACCGACCTGTTGGCCAAGAATATTGAACAATTTTATATCGACATGAGCGCTAAAAGGCATCTCCAAATAGATATGAGGCGTTTCATCGGTCGGGTAAAAAGGTTTGTGGACTATAGCTTCCAATAAAGATGGATCGTAGGGTGTAGGTTCTACAGGTTCTCCTGGCATTGTAGGTTCGCCATCACTATAAACAATGTCAGGGAAATCAATACCGCTACAATTGAAACCTAGGTTTACCGGCGCATACGGATGATCCAATAAATGTTGCTCCACTAAAGGTATATCTACACACAACCATTCCGCCAAAACTGTGGCATAAAGATCGCGAAAGTCCATTGTGTACTCCAAATTACCCCTGCCATCAGGATTATCCAAGGTAGGATGCTCTCCGACAAATGCACTTCCATTCAAACCTGAACCGAAGAACAAGGTTGGGGCGGCCTTACCATGATCGGTGCCATTTGAACCGTTCTCAAAAATACGTCTGCCGAATTCCGAAAAGGTCATACTCAATATTTTGTCATCTTGTTGTGTAAAAGCAACATCGTCGTAAAAATTATCAATTGCAACAGACAAGTTTGTCATCAATCTCGCATGATTCAAGGGTTGATTACCATGAGTATCAAAACCGCCCATGGATATCATAAATACTTTGGTGCCCAAGTTTCCCTTGATCAAACGCGCCAATAGGGCCATTTGACGAGCAAAGTAATTGTCTTGGTATTCCACTTGATTTGAACCTCTCAGATACGCTTCATGAATTTTTCCGGCATATTCATTGGTTACATTGGATACGCCACGTAGAAATTTGATTTGGTCACCGTACATACAGGTGTCATCCACTTCATCAATCGAATATTGGAGTCCTGTTTCGGCAATTTGTTCCAATTGGTCAATATTATTGGTAACGAAAGCGTAATTGGTCTCTTCTCCTTCAAAGACCAAACTGCCATAATTCCCTATTTGAATTGCGGCCGGACCTTCAGGTCGGCTACCGGGAAAATCAGATAAATAATCAGGATAGAGATATTCGAAATGACGACCCATCCATCCTGTATCCAATCCTGTGAAGCCTGTAGTCTCTAAATCGGTATTCGCGAAAATATCGGATCCCGTAAAGTGTGAAAGACTTTGGCCTTCATAGCCCACGCCATGAACAGCTTTAAATTGTCCTTCATCCCACATGGGCTGAACGGCGCTCATATAAGAAGGCACACCAAATTCATCGGTTAGTTTCAATATCTTACTTTCCGGAATATAGATGTTAGGCCTTGCATTGGCATAGGCGTCATATTGTTCAATAGGTATCACTGTACTCAGTCCGTCATTACCTCCAGATAATCTAATCAAAATCAAGATATTGTCGGTTTCAGCTGCTGCGATAGCTGCTGTTAAAGGCGATGGCGCCGAAGCACTAAGCATGCTGCTGCCTAACATCATCGATCCTGATCCGGCTATACCCAAGGCTTGCAGAAAAGAACGTCTGTTCCATTGCTTGTGTTCCGTATCGTGACCCTCATGCTCTAGGCCTTTGTATGGAGATAATTCGTCATTATGAGAATCGCACATAGTAGTAGGTTTTATTTGAGTTGAAATTCTGGTTGTCTAGAAAGATGCTTTATAAGTAACAGTACTTGCTGAGGTACAGAAGGCGTAATATTCAACACCCATAAAGACTGTCCGCCGACAATGTAATCGGGCCCATAGTAGATTTCAGGAATGTCATCTATTTTAAAGGCTGACATACAATTATCGAATTCCTGCTCAGTGTACATTCCTTTTGGGGTCAGTTTGTCAACAATAGCTCTTACCACAATTTCAGGGTTACTGGTACCTTGATTTGCCGTACCAACGGCATCCATGGCGAATGTTCTGAACTGATCTTCATCAGCTTGGTAAAAACCATCGACAATGTCAAGCAAGGTCAACCAACGGCCTATAATAAAATTGGTGTTGATCCATTGGCGATCTCTTTGCCATCCGGCCACATCAACAGGGTCAAACAAAGTTTGGCCTAATAAATCACTATAGTTGACGGCGGTTGCAACGGTGGTGTCTGTGTATGTGAAATTTGTTTCCTTTATTAAAT
Organism: Maribacter sp.; assembly: GCA_029287355.1. Taxonomy (GTDB): domain Bacteria; phylum Bacteroidota; class Bacteroidia; order Flavobacteriales; family Flavobacteriaceae; genus Maribacter_C. Next base: position 7,738 of record JARFRH010000126.1, read on the forward strand.
TGAAATAAATGTCAAACGGGCTCTTTATAATTACACCAATTGCTTCATCATCAAAAAAGTGTTGACTTTTAAACAGTTGTGAGAGCACAGGGGCTATTTCAAAGTTGTTTGCAACGAAAGTCGCCGCCATGCCAGGGATGATGTTTTGGTTGACAAAATCTTCTTTCGAATCGGGGTGTACAAAAAACTCATATAATTTTCTGCATATAAATTCTGCGATTTCATTGGGTCTTTCCGTAAAAAGAATATTAATGACATCATCATATCCCCAATTGCCCGACTGACCGAATATGGTCTTAGTTTCGGTATTGAAAGCAGTTGCATCAAATGTTACCGCTTCACAACCTAACTCACCGCGTTCTACATATCCTGTAAGCGCTTTTGCAGTTTCGATGATATCGTCCTCGGTATAACCATTTTCATCACCTAAGGTGAAAAGCTCGTACAATTCTCGACCGTAATTCTCATTAGGGTTATTACCGTTATTATAAACACCATCTAAGTAATACAGCATGGCGTTGGTGAGACCAATTTCACTTACAAAAGTTCTAAAGTTGCCGATGGAATTGCGTTGTAAGCAATTGAAATACTCATAAAGAAAGGCATTGCAGTCATACACATCCAGCTCAGTAACAAAATGATTGCTCCAGAAAAAACTCAGCCGCTCTCTCAAATTATTATTTAGCATCGAGTTTGTGTACGCCAAGCTAAACTCATCGCGTTGCGCGCGTACCATTGCTCCTGCCGCATCATCATCAGCAGGGTAATTGCTGTTGTTCCATGTGGCCCATGGTGGGGCTGCTATCGGAGGTAGGTTGATAGCTTGATTGATCAATGTGTCAATCAATTGGCCGGCATTTTGGCCAACCTGGCCATTTACAGTTGGTATTGAGGCGCTAAATCCTAATCTCCTATAAAGATGTTGTACCTGTTCTTTAGATAAGGCATTAGTGTAAGGCACCAGCGTAGAGGTATTACAATTGACGAAATATTCCATAGAAATTTGGGCGTTAGTAAGTTTTCGTTCACAGTGCTTGGGGCTACCATTAACGTCGGTATATTGTATAGTAGTATCGAAAAAGCTATATTTTCGATGTACTACTCAAAAAATTACGAGTTTTAGGTCAAATTAGACGTTTAAGTGCGGGCATTTTCGATGAAATGCACGATTTTGTATGGATTTTAAATTATTCGAATGGGAAAGCACAACGAATTCGGTAAGGAAGGTGAGAAGCTCGCGGTGAACTTTTTAACCCAAAAAGGCTACGCGATCAAACAGAGGAATTATCGCTATTTAAAATCTGAAATCGACATCATTGCTCAAAAAGGAGATATCTTGGCGATTGTTGAGGTTCGTGCCAGAAGTAATGATCAAATTATTTCCATCGCTGATACGATTACCCCTAAAAAAATAAAACTTTTGGTCATGGGTGCTGACCATTATGTTAC
>JARFRH010000127.1 GCA_029287355.1 Maribacter sp.
TGTTGGTTGACTTTGGCGATCATTTTGACCCCTTCGATACTTTTCCATTTTTCAAGTCCACCAGTGTTTTCAAAATAGCTATCCAAGATTTCATCAGCTGTTTGTGCTTGTAAGGGTACCATAAAAGACATTGTCAAAACAGCAATACAAAGTTTTAATGTTCACATATTCAATTTTTTAGTGTTATCATTTTTATTAGTATCAAATATAAACGGTTTGTTACATTATTTTAAAACTTTTGAATTAATTGTATTCCACGTGTCGCATTTTGGGCAATTCATGTTCTACTACTTATTTTTAGAGAATTAGGACACTATGAAATTCGGTAGGGTAGCGCAAACCGAACACGCTGATTTGGCAATCACAGAATTCCATTCCAATCCCTAGGTAGTACGCGCTAAAGCAAAGAATACGAAGGCGCCCGCTATATGTTGGATGTGTATAATGGAACAGGAAAGATTTAAAAAATTGCTGCCCTCGTGGCACCAAGCATGAATTGGCTTGTTGCGCTACATAATTTCTTTGTACATCAGCATATGGAATTGGAACCTCCGTAATTATCGGCTCCTTTTATTACGGAATTGAATTAAAAATTGAGTTGTGATCTCCGAATTCCTAAAACGCTAAATGATTCTGTACCGATCCTATTCTAATATTTTTTTCTTCTCTAGTTTTGTCATGCAAATACAAAGCGTATGAGATTCCACACAAGAAAACTGGTAAAAGCGGAAGATTTAAATACCAATGAGACCTTGTTCGGAGGGCGCGTCTTGGCCTGGGTTGATGAAGAGGCCGCATTATATAGCATCATTCAGTTAGAAAACAAACGGGTGGTTACCAAGTACATGTCTGAAATCAACTTTATGAGTTCCGCTGTACAAGGCGATGTTGTTGAAGTTGGCATAGAGGTAGTGAAATTTGGCAAAACCTCATTAAATTTAAACTGTGAGGTACGCAACAAAATGACCCATGAAACCATCGTTACCGTTGACAACATCATTATGGTAAATTTGGGTAAGGACGGAAAGCCAAAGCCCCATGGTAAAACAAAAGTCGAATTTGTAAAAGACCGTCTCAACAAGGGCAATTAATTACATACTCGCCGCTACCGCCTGAACTTCATCCAAAACACGTAATAAGTTACCACCCCAAAGTTTTTCGATTTCGTCTTCGGTATAGCCACGTTTGACCAATTCGAGAGTCACATTAAAGGTTTCCGAAGCATCTGACCAACCTGATATTCCACCGCCGCCATCAAAATCAGAACTAATGCCTACATGATCGATTCCGATTAGTTTGACCATATAGTCGATGTGATTCACAAAATCCCCCACATCAACGGCTGGTGGTAAATCGTTCATGGTTTTGGCTTTTTCATCAACAATGCTCTTGACTTGCATGTATTTTGTAATATAGATGTCACGTTCTTCAGAAGGCAGCTCCATGACTTCTTTTCGGGAAATAGATGCCATGCCTAAAGAATCCATAACCATTTTTTCCAATTCCTTAACCTTCTCATTACGAGCTTCGTACTTCTCCGTATTTAAATAAGATTTAAATGCTACAGTTTGAACAACACCCCCATTTTCCTTTAACATCATAAGCTGCTCATCATCTAAATTTCTGCTATGGTCGCATAGGGCTCTTGCTGAGGAATGAGAAGCGATTAACGGCGCTTTGGACAAGGCTATCATCTGTTTAAAAGCTTCCTTTGACGGGTGTGAGACATCGATCATAATTCCGAGTCTATTCATCTCTTTTACAGCTTCTTTACCCAACTCACTTAAACCATTATGTAGCCATACATTATCCACTTCACCCGTATTGGAATCCGAAAATTGGCTATGCCCGTTATGGGCAAGGGAAATATATCGGGCTCCTGATTCGTAATACTTTTCAAAGTTGCTCATATCCTCGCCGATAGGATATGCATTTTCAACGCCTATCATCGCAGCTTTTTTACCGGCCGCATCTATTCTGCGAACATCAGCTGAAGTTAAGGCGAGTTCTATTTTATCAGGTGCGATTTCTTCGCATAGTTTATGAATAGCATCAAATTTCGACATGGCGTTCGCTTCGGCCTTGGCATAACCATCAGCGGTCAAGGTATCTTGACCCGTATAAACAATGAGCCAAGCGACATCTAAACCACCTTCAGACATCTTAGGTAAATTTACCTGGGTATCTAGGTTTTGAGTGTAGTTAATACTGTCCGTAAAATTCTTCACATTGATATCATCATGAGTGTCAATGGTGATGACTCTTTCATGGATTTTTTTTGCGTGCTCTTCTAAGCTTAACTCTGTTTTTTGTTGGGCTTCCCCGCAGCTGAATAAAATTAAGGAACTAACAAAAAGAATAGGATATTTCATACTTTAATTTCTTTATACCTACAAATTAAGCCATTTGACAACACATATGGAAGCTTAGGTAACATTTAATTGCCAGCCCTGCTTTAATAGAGGACTTTTACTTGTATACAGAGCTATAGATTTAGTTGTCGAGACGAAACGACGCAAATCGGCTTTATAATACTTATTTCCGTTTTAAGATATTAACTAAAAAAACCATCTCCCAAATTGAAAGCGAAAGACCTACTTTCCCAATTATCCCGTATGGAGCAATCGCTTCATGATTTTTCATTTGAAGAATTAGCTTCGGAAGAGGCGGTTGAACTCAAGAAAACCTTTGAATCGTTTAAGAAAAATCTTGAAAACAAGGTTTTTCAACCAAGTGCTATTACCACTTTTAAGAACTCGAATGACTTACTAGAAGAAGCTCAACTTCCTGAAGAAAGTAATTCGGAAAGAGTTGATTTAAACATGCTAATCGCCAGAGTCAGTCATGAAATTCGAACCCCATTGAACGGAATTGTCGGCTTCACGGATTTATTACGGGAAGATGAAGACTTGAACAACAAGCAATTAGAGCAGGTACGTGCTATTCAAAAAGCATCATATTCATTGATTGAAATCATCAATGAACTGTTGGAATACTCTAAACTTTCGGTGGGAGCTGAAACTTTTGAAATGGTCAACTTCAATTTTCGAAATGTTGTGGGCGATGTGGTTTATTTATGTAATACACTAGTTTCTGAAAATGATGTACACCTGAATGTTGTCATCGGTAAAGATGTTCCAGATGTTTTGATTGGCGATCCTTCTAAGCTTACCCAAGTGCTATTAAATCTGATTGGCAATGCCATAAAGTTTGTAGAAAAAGGGAGTATTGACTTAAGAATTCAAGCAAAACTGAGCAAGGAAAACCAAACTTTTCTCACCTTCACTATCGCTGATACTGGAATCGGAATCTCGAAAGAAAATCTAAAACACATCTTTGACTCGTTCAAACAAGCTGAAACGTCTACCTACGCGAAGTACGGTGGTTCTGGTCTTGGTTTAAGTATTGTAAAGCAAATTATTGAGCTGTTAGAGGGGACTATAGCCGTTACCAGCACATTAGGAGAAGGGACCACTTTTGAATTTACCATACCCTACAAAATTGGGGTCACTGATACTTCAATGAAAGATGTCGATGCCCATTTTGAGATTTCGCCAAAAGAAAAAGATATAGTGCATGATATGCGCATTCTAGTTTTCGAAGACAACATACTGAACCAAAGGCTTATTGATCAACGTCTTAAGACATGGGGATGTAAAACATATATCACGGATAATGCCGAATTCGGATTAAACATTTTGGCAAATCATAAAATTGATGTGGTACTTATGGATTTGAAAATGCCTGGTATGAACGGCTTTGAAATAACCGAACTCATTCGAAGTTTCGAAAAACCTGGCTCACATTTAATTCCAATAATTGCTCTAAGTGCTGATCTATCCGTTCAGGATAAGGAAAAGTGTGATGCATGTGGAATCAACGATTTTATAATGAAACCATACAGTTCTGAGGAGCTATTGCAGAAACTAATTGAAAATAAAAGAACTATGAATACAAAACTTCCGCAAGGGTCTCAATCCAATAGGCCGATGGCTCTTGAGAATAAATCCAACAAGATTGATCTTTCAGGAATCTTAGAAGATTGTATGGGGCATATGGAATTACTTGAAGAACTTCTCGTGTTGTATAAGCAAGGTGCCTTGGAATTTATAGGAAACGTTCTAATTCATTTACAGAGTTCGGATTTTGAACAGATAGATTTTGCAGCCCATAAAATAAAGTCAGGACTGAAGATGATGCAATCGAAGCGCTTATTCAACATTGTTGAGCAAATTCAAGAATGTTGTCAATCAGCCCCGGACATAAAACACCTTCAATTCTTATATGATAGTTTTCTTACGGAATACCCGAAGGCTGAAAACGCAATTGATCGTGCAATTAATGAATTAAGAAAATCTCAAGGATAAATGGAGACTAAAAAATTATTGTTGGCTGAGGATGATGAGCTTTTGGCTTCCTTATTGAATTTCAGGCTCAAAAAAGGCGGATATGATGTAAGCCTCAGTACTAATGGCCGTGAGGTAAAGGAATATTTGAGCAAAACAATACCTGACATTATTGTAAGCGATATCATGATGCCCTATTTCTCGGGTATGGAACTAATTGAGTATGTACGCAATGAATTAAAATCCAATGTTCCGATAATCATCATATCATCTGCGGGGAATGAGGAGAATGTCTTGAATGCCTTTGAATTAGGGGCAAATGATTTTTTATCGAAACCGGTTAGCCCTTCCGAGTTATTGGTACGTGTAGAAAGACAGTTGAAGAAACCATAATTTGAGGATACCAAATCTGACATATAGCAGTCACCTACTAATAAGTGCCCCAAAAATCGATACTGATTTGTTATGGGACTTGGCTATGCTATTTATCGGGCTTGCAGCGGTTTATTTCATAGGAGTCTTTTTTTATAGGAATAAGATTTCTTTCAACTCCCAAAAAGTCAGGGATCGCAAACGAGAGTTGTCACCAATGATAAGTGAATTTCTGTTTTTGGAAGATGATGCTACAAAAGATGAAAAGTCGAATTATATAGCCCTAAAAATAGAGATTAGGCAGCTCTTGAAAGATGCTTTCAATCGCAAAATCCTATCAGAAATTCTTTTAGATCTAAGAAAAGATGTGTCTGGAGAAGCACAACGAACACTTTTTGAATTATACCAAGATTTGGGATTGCATAAAGATGCTTTTACCAAATTACGAGGTTGGCGCTGGCATATTATCTCAAAAGGTATTATAGAACTTACACAAATGGAAGTTGCAGAGTCATATGGATTTATCACTAAGTTCATTAATGATAAGCGACCTACTATTCGAAAACAGGCCGAGATTGCAACGGTAACATTGCGTCACGAGGGTATAAACTACTTTTTGGACTCTACGAAATACAGGATTTCGGAATGGCAACAATTGAAATTATTGGATGTTATCCGTAATAAAGAAGACTTTCAACCGCCTCGATTTAATGCTTGGCTGACATCAAATAATAAATATGTTGTTCTTTTTGCCCTCCGATTGATAAAATATTATAATCAGAATGACGCGGACCCTTCACTGATTGAACTTGTCAAGCACAAGAACAACCAGATTAAAGAAGAAGCTATTGCCTGTATCAAAGAGTTCAATGTAACGGAATCACTCGGTACGCTAAAAATGGTTTTCTGGAAGTGTACTATTGATGTGAAAATTGCCATTCTAGATGCTATTGCCCAGATTGGAAGTGATGCGGACATCGAATTTTTAAACCTCATTGATAAGAAAGAACTGAATTATTCAGTAAAAAGCAAGGCACTGAGCAGTATCAATACCATTTCGCCAGAAAGTATTATGCCCTCAAAAGGAATTCAAGATGAGTCACGTTATGAAATTCCCAATGATATTACGGAAGCGGTGGCTAAAAAGAACGACGAGAAACACGCTGAGATTTCAGGGGAAAATGATAGGGAATTCATCGATGAAGAACTATCTCAAGAAAAAATAGTAGTGGAAGAAACGGAGTCGAACCCAATAGAAGAAGACTCAAATAAAGCGGATAAGGTTGAAGTAGAAGCGACGGTTGAACGTATTGATGGAGAAAGTAACCAGCATGTAATATCATCGGAAGACGCTGATACGTTTGGTGCAAAGGAGCTGACAAAAGACCTCGACGAGATTGAACAGGAAGTAGAAAAAGAATTAATTATGGAAGGGGAAATCAATGAAAGTGAATTTGATGATAAGGAATGGAGTGCCGATTTTTTAGATTTTCTACCCATTATAGTAACCGCGGAGGAAAGTGAATTTGAGCTAGAACCAGAACCAAGAGAGACCAATAAAGATGAGTCTTCGAAACTGAAGGAAGACCTTTTGAATATCCAGGTAGTTCACGAAGAACTTATGCCGAATGAAGTGTCGAGTAGTTCAGAAGAAGACACTCAAAATGAAGAAATACCATCATTTTTTGATGAACTCAATATGCGAGATTTAGCGTTTTTGCCTATTGTAGTGGACAGCGAGCCTGAACCCCAAGATGCCCAAATCGAAGAATTTGAGAACGAAAAAGTCGATTTAATAGACATGCCTGTACAATACGATGAAGTACAGCCCAATTTGCAAGAAGAACAGCAAAAGGAAACTTTGACAACGGCATTGGAATTGGATTTCGAGCCTTTTCATGAACTTAAGGATATTGACACCGGAGCGCATTCAATACATCCTACCCATCTCGACTACAAATGCTACAGTACAGACGAAATACGCAATGCTTCGGTAATTTATGAAGAGGTATTGGATGAGGATGAAGGCAATGAATTATTTGATATTGAGGTGATTGACCCTTACTTCTTCGCAGCTGAATATAAAACGGAACAAACTTCAGAGGTGACTTTTAAAGATAGGGAGGACAGTGATGAGATTGAACTTCCAATTGAGAATGAGCAACTTTTACAGAAAATCATTGATGATTTAATAGCACTTGATGACATGCGGTCTGAAGCGAATACTATAGCCAATGATTCCTATATAAACCCTGATTGGGATTTAGATGAAGATAATCTTGATTTCATTCCGGTTTCCTTCGAAAAAGACGAAGAAGACACTCCGAATTATATTAAAATCGAAACAAAACAAAATAGTGGTAATGACGCTGAACTAAACATTCCAAAGGCATCAATACCAAAAGCCATATTTGGTGATATTGAATTTGAAGCCAGTACAAGGCAATTGTTGAATGAATTAGAGGAAATGGGAGATCAGCGTGAGATACCATTTCTAAAAGAGTTGTTGAGCCATGAAAAATATGATTTGTTCAAGGCGCGAATCAACAACTTGATCGATACATTTAATCGAGACGAGGAAAAGGAAAATATAGAGAATCCGCTTCAACCTTTTAGCGTATTTCAAGATTTATTCAGAACCTGTGATACCGAAGCGAAACTAATTCTTCTAAATGAGGTAGTTGCAGTAGGTGATGAAAAAGAAATCCATTTTTTAGAAGGTTTAAGCAATGACGATTCTTCAGAAATTAGAAAAAAGGCCTTTGAGGTATTAAAAGAGCTGAAAACCAAATTATTTGGCAAGGAAGAAGAGGACTTGAAAATTACGGATTCACCTGAAGATAAAGTGTCACATGCTAATGACCATTTTGAACAAATGGAAGTACCGAGTATTGCACCTTCCAACGATCCAACGGATATTTTCGACTTGAACTTTGACTTTACTGAAGAGTTCGACGAAAAGGATGATGAAAAAAAAAAGGACGATGAAAAAGAAAATGATAAAGAACAAGACACCGTTCAATACGGATCCTTTTTCGGACAAATATGTTCATTTTCACATAAAATCATGAAGAAGCTAAATGGATAGTTCGGTCTGGAATATCATCCTTGAGTACATAAACGTGGTCTTCTTTCTGTTTACTATGGTGCTATTCACCATGTTTACGATTATGGGATTCTTATCTACCCGTAATTCAATTCATTACAGGAATAAAAATAGTTTTAATGATCTTTCAAAGGTCATGGCTTCGCCCTTGGCACCAAGCATTACGATAATCGCGCCCGCCTTTAACGAGGGTATGACCATAGTTGATAACATTCGATCGTTGTTATCATTACGCTATGTCAATTATGAGGTCATGGTAGTCAACGATGGGAGTAAAGACGATACGCTCCAAAAAATGATCGAGGCTTACGATTTGGAGAAAATCGAACGGGAAATCGACCCCGATTGGAAATCAAAGCGCATCCGTGGAATATATAAAAGTAAACAACGTTCTTTTTCCAAGCTAACGGTTATTGATAAAGAAAATGGAGGTAAATCCGATGCCTTAAATGCAGGTATGGCGCTGTCAGAAAATAAATATGTGGGCTGTATTGATGTGGATTGCTTACTCCTTCCCGATGCCTTACTACATATTGTGAAATCTTTTTTCCAAAGGTCGAAAAAACGTGTTATTGCTGTCGGAGGAGTCATTCGTGTAGCCAATTCTTGCCTTATCGACGGTGGAAAATTAGAAGAAATACGATTGCCAAAAAATTGGTTGGCGCGCTTTCAACTTTTGGAATATACGCGTTCGTTTATTTTGGGTCGTATGGCCTGGGGCAGTATTGACAGTTTACTCATTATCTCAGGTGCATTTGGCTTCTTTGATCGTGAAATTGCCATGGCCGTTGGTGGATATGACACGAATACCGTGGGGGAGGATATGGAAATGATCTTTAAAATGCGCAGGTATATGCATGACCGACGTTCACCATATACCATTGAATATATTCCAGACGCTTTATGCTGGACGGAAGTGCCTGAAGATTTGAAAATACTGGTGAATCAACGTGACCGTTGGGCTAGAGGAAATCTAGAGACTTTGAATACCCATAAAGACATGTTTTTCAATTCGAAGTATGGTCGCTTGGGGTTATTGAGTTATCCCTATTGGTTTTTTTATGAGTGGCTGGCGCCACTTTTAGAATTCTTCGGATTTTTTACCGTTATTCTTTTCTGGTATCTGGGTATTTTGAACTGGGATTTTTTCTTAGCGATTACGGCCTCGGTTTATATGTATTCCATCATGTTTTCCTTCTATGCCATTCTATGGGAGGTATACTCTTATAATGAATATACGAAGACAAAAGATATTTTGATTCTTATGCTCTGTGCAATAATCGAACCCTTCACTTTTCACCCGATTGTGGTTTGGGCGGCGATTCGCGGTAATGGCAAAAAACTATTTAAAGTGAAATCAGGTTGGGGTTCACAAGTTCGAAAGGGATTTGCAAAGGCCACTTAATACAGCGTTATGAATACGAGTAATATTGAAAGCTATACCTTAAAGCAGTACACCAGATTGATTATTTCATTCTTCGGGTGTCTTTTGGTACTGTCCATTTATCAGTATACAACCCTTTATTTTAAAGGTGTTGTGGATATTATTTTTGGCGCAAGCTTTTTTATTGCGTTGTTCCATCAATTGGGTTTTGCCTCTATAACGGGTGTCATCTTGGTATTTCCATTTAATTTTTGGGAGAAACTCAGACCCAGCTATGGTTTCAATCTTATATTCGGCGTTCTCATTTTATTATTGATGATCGAGGCTATGCTCATCAGTTATTACTGTACAGCATTAGTGCCGTTGGGGTCTGATTTATTAGGCTATAGTTTTGGCGATATCAAAATGACTATTGCGAATTCCGGAGGAATGTCCATTTCATTGGTCATCGGCATCTTGGTAATTGCGGGAATGTTCTTTGGTCTCTACAAAATCACTTCAAAATATTACCACCACATCAGCAAGATGTATCCCTTTACGATTATTCTATTTAGCCTTTTCATAACGACTCTTTTTATTGATGGAAAGCCCATCAATCAGAACAAAACGCAGTATTTGGCAATCAACCTTTACGACACTTCCACGGAAGATACTTCATATAACTCCGATGTAGAGTACCCTTTGATAAAACGTCCACAAATGGAAAATGTATTGGGCGACTATTTTGAATTAAAAGAAGAAAAACCCAATATCGTTTTTATCATGGTGGAAGGCCTTGGAAGGGATTTTGTTGGTGAAGGGGCCGAATTTGAAGGGTTCACACCGTTCTTGGATGAGTTGTCTACTAAATCGTTGTATTGGGAAAATTGCTTGAGCAATACAGGAAGAACATTTGGGGTACTCCCTTCTTTATTAGGTTCCTTGCCATTTGGGAAGAGCGGATTTATGGAATTGGAAGAATATCCCAATAAGTTGACCTTGTTCAGCATCTTGAAGAACAATGGGTATCATACCTCATTCTATCAAGGGACCAATAGCTCTTTTGATAATGTAGAAAAGTTTTTGAGAAGTGAGAATATCGATTTCATTTTGGACAAATCAGGGTTTGGCAAAAATTATGAGATGCAGGCCGAAGATGCTGCTGGCTCCTCATGGGGCTATCCTGACAAAGAGCTTTTTAAAAAGAGCATGAGCCTCCAAAGAAATGCAAAACAACCAAGATTGGAGGTCTATATGACCATTAGCAACCACGAACCGTTTATACCACCGAAACAAGTATTTTATGAAAAAAAGGTAAAAGAACTGCTTGCAAATAGCGGGCATGGAGGAAAGACTAAAAAAATCATTGAAAAAAACGATAATGTTTTTGCCACTTTGTTGTATACCGATGATGCCCTCAAATGGGTGATGGAAGCCTACAAAAGGCAACCGAACTATGATAACACTATTTTCATAATCACGGGGGATCACAGGCTGATTCCAATTCCGCAAAGAAACAATATAAGTCGATTTCATGTGCCTTTGATGATATACAGCCCAATGCTTAAAAGCACAAGAAAGATGAGTTCAGTGAATTCCCATTTCGATGTAAGTCCTTCCATACTTTCCATGCTCAATGCTGTTTATGAGTTGAAAATGCCTAAAAAAGTGGCTTGGATGGGCGATGTGTTGGATATGCAAACGGAATTTAGATCAGTTAAGGATATTCCGCTCATGCGAAATAAGAACGAGCTAAAAGAATATATCAGTGGTGAAACGGTATACTCAGATGGTTCGGTCTATAACATTGATGAGAATATGGATTTAAGTTCTTCTTTTGGCGGTTCAAAAGCAAAGAAGAAATTGAGTGACTTTAAGGCGATGAACGCCTACGTTACCGCGAATAATAAAATCATCCCAGACAGTTTGGCAATTTTCAACATTCAGAAAGAAGAATTCAAGGAGAGTGAAATTGTTTGGATCAATAGTGTGTTCACTGGTAAAAATTTCGACAAGGCCTATCTCCATGCTAAGGATTTGGCCTTTGATAAAGAGTATGAAAAATCGTTGCTTTTATCACGCTACATATTATCGGAAGTTCCAGGTCATATCGATACAAAAATATTGATGGGAAGGGTCAATGCTTGGGATGGTAAGTATAACAAGGCAATAGAAATACTACAGGAATGTATAAGTATGGTTCCTGACTATGTGGACTCTTATGCGGCTTTGTTCGATGTTTTCTTTTGGTCTGATAAACCAAAGCAAGCCATGGAGTTGATCGAGCAGGTTGAGCAGAACAGTTCAAGTGTTGATGAAATTGCGGCCAAAATCGCGCGGGCCAGAAGAGAGTATCGAAAGAAACGACAAACAGCTTCAACATCATTTGAAGAATAATGCAGAAGAAATCTATACATAGCACCATAATCATGCTACTGCTAAGCCTTTGCGCTTGGAGTCAAGATATAGCTTACAATGATGTTGACCTTTCATATGTTGAAGCACACAATCTGGCCTATAATGGCAATCATAATCAGGCCCAAAATATAGCTTTGGGTTTATTGAAGAAGAATCCCCAGAATACAAAGGCAAGAACATTGGTGGCGCGCACCTATAGTTGGTCTAGGCAATATGACAAGGCCAGAAGTGAGTTTAACATCTTAACATCCGGAGACAAAAATAATCGCGATATCTGGATTCTAGCGGTGAAGAATGAATTGTATGCGCATAACAATGCTACGGCGCTTGGTTTGGCAAATAAGGCATTGATCTACTTGAAAAATGACATAGAGTTGGTACGGCTAGGTAAAATGGCCCAAGAACGCATCGAGAATCAAGATTATCCTCAAAAAAGTTGGATAGCTAATCCAAGTATGCTGTTTACTCGAAAAAAATCGAAGCCCTCAAAAAGCAAAAAGGAAGAAGAATCCATAGTAAATAGTACGCCCGAGGCAGTGGAGAAAAAAGAGGCAGCGCAAGTTCCTGAAATAAAAGAAGACAAAAAGGAAAATGTTTTAAATAATAGAATTGCCATTCGAAATTCCTTTACGGTTTTCGACCAAAGATATGACCCAATGGTCTTCTCGACTATTGAATTTAGAAGACAGACCCTAGCAGGAAGTTTACTTCCCAGAATTAATTATAGCAATAGAAATGGAGCGCATGGTTTACAGTATGACCTTGATTTTTATCCGAAATTCTCCAAACGTTTTTATGCTTATTTGAATTATGGATATTCCAATTCGTCAATTTATCCAAATCATAAAGTAGGGGGAGACCTATATATCAATTTACCCGGGGCCATAGAGTTTTCCGCTGGAGGTAGGTTCATCAGTTTAGACACTAGTGACGTTACAATGATTACGAACTCATTAGGGCACTATAGGGGCAATTATTACTTTTCATTACGATCAAACCTGATACCCAAAGAGGATAATTTAATGCAATTTTCAGGAAATCTCTTGATCCGTAAATATCTAAAGGATGCCGATAACTTTTTAAGCTTCAATATCGGTATGGGATATTCGCCCGAATTACGGCAATTGATTTCTGGTGATGAGTTGTTGGCAGAGACCCTACTATACATTGAATCACAGCGAATGAGTTTTCAATATCAATTTACCGGAAAGCAAAATCCCAATGTGTATAGTGCCAGTCTAGGGGTCGCAAGGCGAGAACTTTCCTTTGAGTCAGGCAGTTTTGTTTGGTCAGTATCTGCGGGATTGGCGTATCAAGTGAAATTTTAGTTTCGATGAAACGCACATTATATCGACGAACTACACAGGTCGATTTTGACCTGAAAACCGATCGTGTCGTTCATACCACATTTCACAACAAAAAAAAGACGCTACACCACAATTAATTGTTTTCACTGTGCGTTATAAATATGTTTACAATGTAAATGACGAAACCCAAATCTATAAAACCATAAAACCCGAATCCAATGCTTTACGATACCTACGGAGAGGAATACCTAACCTTTCTACAAGAATTAAACGAAATCTTAAGTGTAAATGAATTGGCCGAATTAGACTATATGTAGTCTAATACGTTCTTACTTCTAAATCCTACTAATATGTCAAAACAAAACCCGGACAACGCAGCCTACATGAACTTCATTGAAAGTTTGAATGAAATTTTATCTGATGAAGAAATCAACAAATTGAGTTTCTCATAATTCAGATCGAAAAAACAAAATAGTAAAACGCCGTGATTCTAGAATCACGGCGTTTTATTTTTTCAGTGTTTTAAGCTTATCCTAAATAGGTCTTAAGCAGTTTGCTTCTAGAGTTATGACGTAGCTTACGAATTGCCTTTTCACGAATCTGACGCACGCGTTCGCGAGTTAAATCAAAGGTTTGACCAATTTCAGCCAAGGTCATTGATTGTTGATCTCCAATACCATAGTATAATTTCACAACATCCGCTTCTCGCGGTGATAGGGTTTCCAAGGCACGGTTGATTTCGGTATTGAGCGATTGCTGCATCAATAATCTATCGGGTCTTGGCGATTCCCCTGATCGAAGTACGTCGTACAAATTTGAATCTTCTCCCTCACGTAGGGGTGCATCCATAGAAACGTGCCTTCCAGAGTTTTTCATAGATTGTTTGACCTCACTAACGGTCATTTCCAACTCTTTTGCGATTTCTTCTGCAGAAGGTGGGCGCTCATGAGCTTGTTCTAAATACGAAAATGTCTTTTTGATCTTGTTAATGGAACCAATTTTATTCAAAGGCAAGCGAACAACCCTTGATTGTTCGGCCAATGCCTGAAGTATTGACTGTCTGATCCACCATACGGCGTACGAAATAAATTTGAACCCTCTTGTTTCGTCAAATCGCTTTGCTGCCTTTACTAGGCCAAGATTGCCTTCATTGATTAAATCTGGTAATTTTAATCCTTGGTTTTGATATTGTTTTGCGACCGAAACTACGAATCGCAGGTTAGCCGTCGTTAATTTTTCTAGTGCCCTTTGGTCCCCTTTGCGAATTTGTTGGGCTAATTCAACTTCTTCACTCGCGGTTATCAAGTCTATTTTGCTGAGATCTTGCAAGTACTTGTCTAATGATTTTGACTCCCTGTTGGTTACTTGCTTGATAATCTTAAGTTGCCTCATATAT
>JARFRH010000015.1 GCA_029287355.1 Maribacter sp.
ATATCTGAATGAACAAGTTCAAAATGAAAATGAAGCGATAGAAGGTGCCCGCCATATCATTGCGGAATGGTTGAATGAACGCATTTCAATTCGCAATCAAATTCGAAGTCATTTGGAACGTTCCGCCATGTTAACAACAAAGGTTATTGGCACGAAGAAAGATAATGAGAAAGCACAAAAATACAGGGATTATTTCGATTGGAGCGAAGCTTTAAAACGTTGTCCTTCACATCGACTCTTAGCCATACTTCGTGCCGAAAATGAGGGCTTTATACGTGTCAAAATTGAAATCGATGATGCATATCTCCTAACCAAATTGGCGGACCGAATCATCAAATCGAACAATTCGTGTACACCCCATGTTCGATTGGCTTTAGAAGATGCCTATAAACGCTTACTCACTCCATCCTTATCGAATGAAATACTGAAATCCGCCAAAGAAAAAGCGGATGATGAAGCCATCTCGGTCTTTTCAAAAAACCTAAGGCAGTTGTTATTGGGTGCACCCCTGGGCGAAAAAAGAATCCTAGCCATCGATCCCGGCTTTCGTTCGGGTTGTAAAATTGTCTGTTTGAGCGCACAAGGAGCGCTGAAACATAATGAAACCATTTATCCGCATGCGCCTCAAAACAAAAGTTCAGAAGCAATCAAAAAAATAAGCTCCTTATGTGATGCTCATAAAATCGAGGCTATTGCCATTGGAAATGGAACCGCTTCAAGAGAAACAGAGCAGCTTGTAAAACGTATTCATTTTAAAAACCCAGTTGAAGTGTATGTGGTGAGCGAAGCTGGAGCTTCCATTTATTCAGCGTCCAAGATAGCTCGTGAAGAATTCCCGAATTATGATGTTACCGTACGTGGATCGGTGTCTATTGGTCGTAGGCTTGCAGACCCGCTAGCTGAATTGGTCAAAATCGACGCCAAATCCATTGGTGTTGGGCAATACCAACATGATGTAGACCAAGGCAAACTACAAACCTCTTTGGATGGTGCTGTTGAAAGTTGTGTAAACGCTGTTGGTGTAAATATCAATACCGCGAGCATTCCTTTATTGAGCTATGTCTCAGGTATAGGCCCGAAATTAGCCGAAAATATTGTTGCTTACCGTAATGAAAATGGCGCTTTCACGGATAGAACAAACATCAAAAAAGTCCCGCGCTTAGGCGGAAAAGCTTTTGAACAAGGTGCAGGATTTCTTCGAATTAAAGATGGAAAGAATCCTTTGGATGATTCCTCCGTGCACCCAGAGCGTTATGGAATCGTTCAACAAATGGCCAAAGACAGAAAAAAACCAATTGCTGATTTAATCGGAAACAAAAACGAATTACAACAAATCGATTTACAAAAGTATTGTACCGAATCGGTAGGTCTCCCTACGCTTGAAGACATCATCGAAGAGCTCGAAAAACCCGGACTCGACCGTCGTGAAAAGGCCAAAGTATTCACCTTCGACCAGAATGTACGCAGCATATCGGATTTACGGGATGGACAGTTGCTTCCAGGAATCGTAAATAATATCACCAATTTCGGATGCTTCGTAGATATCGGCATTAAGGAAAGTGGACTCATACATGTTTCCAATCTATCGGATACCTTCGTGAAGGATGTCAATGAACATGTACATCTGCACCAACAGCTAATTGTAAAAGTAATGTCCGTTGATATTCCCCGAAAACGCATTCAGTTGGCCTTGCATAAGAAATAAGATGACATTATGCTTAAAATAGCCTACCATCCTATCTACACTCACCCGCTACCAGAAGGGCATAGATTTCCTATGCTCAAATACGAACTATTACCCAAGCAACTAGTTCACGAAGGCACCTGTGAACCGAACAATTTTTTTGAACCGGAAATACCCAATGACAAATATATCGTAACAGTTCACGATCCTGAATATTTTTATGATTTACTGAATATTAAGATCTCTCCGAAGGAAGCCCGAAAAATAGGTTTTCCCCTTTCAGAAAATTTAGTGGAGCGCGAACGTATCATTGTCGACGGCACCATGAAAGGCTGCGAATACGCTTTGGAATACGGCATTGCCATGAACATCGCAGGTGGCACGCATCATGCCTATACCAATCGAGGAGAGGCTTTCTGCATGTTGAACGACCAAGCCATTGGGGCACGCTATCTTCAGGCCAAGGGATTAGCGAAAAAAATACTGATTGTGGACTTGGATGTGCATCAGGGTAATGGTACAGCCGAAATCTTTCAAAACGATGCTTCGGTTTTTACATGCTCTATGCATGGGGCCAGTAATTATCCCTTTAAGAAAGAAGTTTCCGATTTGGATATTCCTTTGGAAAAAGGAACGGATGACGCAACTTATTTATCCATCTTAAAAGAAACCCTTCCCAAAATAATCGACAACGAAAAACCCGATTTCATCTTTTACCTCAGTGGTGTTGATATTGTAGCGACTGATAAATTAGGGACCTTGGGCATGACCGTTCAAGGTTGTAAACAACGAGACGAGTTGGTTTTAGAGACTTGTTATCGACTTCAAATTCCAGTGCAGTGTAGTATGGGCGGTGGTTATTCCCAAGAGATCAAAACGATTGTCGATGCCCATGCCAATACGTTTCGTGTGGCTCAGCAGCTTTTCTTTTAATCTAAATTGCGAGGAGAAGATTCACAGATCTTCATTAGATTGCTTCGCTGTGCTCACAATGACGTCTCGATTTTTTGTATTTTCCCAAGGATTTCAATTTCCAAATAAAAGAATTTATCTATGAAGTCAAGATTGACCCTCTTCGTATTGATCTCCATTCTTTTTGTAACTTCATGCAAGGAAAAAAAAGAGAAACCGATAGTACCAAATGCTGTCGAAAACGTCTCCTCTGAAAAACACGCTAAAAAAATCAAACTTATTTTTGATACGGATGCCAACAATGAATTGGATGACCAACATGCATTGGCATACCTGCTATTGAATGGAGCTGTCTTTGATGTTAAAGGAATCACAGTCAATGCGACCATCAATGGCAAAGGCATACAAGGCCATTATGACGAAGCTGAGCGAATCATGCAATTGTGTAATCTGAAAGACTCACTTCCGTTACTCAATGGAGCGGAAGGTAATTTTAAGGAGATTTCCGAAAATTTTAATCCAAATGACTTTGACGGAAAAGATGGAGTGGATTTTATGTTGGAGGAAACAAAAAAAGACACCATCATCATTGTAGCTGTAGGAAAGCTGACCAACATCGCTTTAGCACTTAAAAAAGACCCCTCTCTTGCCGAGCGCACGAAAATAGTATGGTTGGGAAGCAACTACCCCGAACCTGGGGAATACAACCAAGATAATGATACCATCTCCATGAATTATGTTTTGAACAGTACAATACCCTTTGAAATGGTCACGGTTCGTTACGGCAAACCGTCGGGCACCGATGCCGTAGCGGTAACACAAGATGAAATCACCAGAAAAATGGCCGGCCTAGGCCCAAAAGCGACTGAACCAATTATGGGGAGACATGGTGGTACTTTCGAGACTTTTGGCGACTATTCAGTGAATCTTTTTACGCATATTTTTGATGAGGCACACATTGAAGCGAATGAGACCAAATCAAGACCTTTATTCGACATGGTCGCCCTTGCTGTTCTTAAAGACAACTCGTGGGCCGAGACCAAACACATTCCAGCACCCATCCTAATTGACAACACTTGGATTGAACGTCCTGAAAACGAGAGACAAATTTTGATATGGGAGAATTTCGAAAAAGAAAATATACTGAAAGATTTTTATGAGACTATTGAATTCCCTGTTTTTGTCAAAGGCTCTTATTGAATCATTCCTAGTGGATACCTCAATTTTTAATCCAAAACGCCGTTTCAATAAAAACCGCAACCTTATGCTGACCTTCGAATGAAAAACTTAGTAGTATTGCTATTTCTTATATCCTTTGTACACCTACATGGTCAAGATGCACCGCATGACAAGTCGGAAACACGATGGAATATGTTCACGTATGACATGGGTAATGTTTTTTCAGGTATGGGCTACGCCTACTCAAGACCATTACACTGGAAAGGTGATCAATGGGGCGATTTTGGCGTTACTCTTGTAGGCGTTGGAGCAGCCTATCTATTTGATGACCCGGTTTACGCTTATGCGGATGGTATTAAGGAAGATGTTCCTCAAGTAATTCGCGATTATGGTTTTGAATATGGTAGTCCTGCAAATAATTACATGATCACAGCTGGGGTGTATGCTGTCGGGTTAGTCACTAAAAACGAAAAGCTTCGACGTACGGGAGTCCTTTTGATTTCCTCGGCCTCCACGGCAGGACTATTACAACAAGTAATGAAATCGGCCTTTGGCAGGGCAAGACCCTTATCGGGCTTATCAAAAGACACTTTCAATCCGTTTTGGGCGGGAGACAAGGATTTTCATTCCTTCCCATCCGGGCATGCGATTTTAGCCATGACCAATGCCCATGCGATTGCCAAACAATTCAAAAGTATTTGGGTGAAAAGTGGTATTTATACCTTAGGCGCCATACCGGCAATTTCACGATTGTGGGAAGGTAAACATTGGTTATCCGACGTGGTATTGAGCGTGGCCATCAGTATTTTTACAGTGGAATCAATCGACCGCTATCTCGATAAGAAATATGACGATAAATATAACGCCTCCAATAAAAAGATGAGTTGGAACCTCAACTTTGGCCTAGGTACCGTTGGATTGAAAATGCAGTTTTAATCGAGAAGAAATAACTTTTGCGCAAAAACTGCGGTAAAAATCCGATAGTTGCCAATAAAAGTGCTGACCCCCATATGTCAAGAAAAGGGTAGACATAATGAATCAACCCCCATCCAAATTGCCACTAAACGAACAATGTTTACCCCTCAGAATACACTAGCTTAATTTGCATCTGACCCCAACCTTGTTGTAGAATAGTTACAATTTTGTTAAGCTTGGTTTTCTATGGATCTGATAATTTTACACGGATTTCCCGCGGCAACGACATTCTTAGGAATATCTTTTACAACAACACTTCCTGAACCAATAACAGCATTATTCCCAATGGTCACTCCAGGGTTGATGATTACCCCTCCACCGATCCAAACATTATCGCCAATATGAATAGGTTTTGCGGATTCGATTCCAGAATTGCGCGCTTGATATTCCAAGGGGTGGGTTGCGGTCAAAATTTTGACTCCAGGAGCCATCATCACATTCTTACCGATATGAACAGGTGCCGCATCTAAAATAATACATCCGAAGTTCGCATAGGCATTTTCGCCCCAATGAATATTATACCCATAATCGCAGATAAAGGGGTTTTCAATATAGAACCTTCCTTCTGTTTTTCCGAAAAGCTCCTTGAATAAATGCCTGCGTTGTCTTTCTTTATCCATAGGGATTTCAGCTATTTCCCTAACCAATTTACGCGCCTTTAATCTGCCTGCGATGAGTTCTTTGTCTAGTGGGTCATAAGGCAAACCATGAATCATTTTTTCTTTTTCGGTCATCACAAGCGATTTATATGTACGATGCTGTTATTTTGAAGTCAAGGGGCCAATAGGGTCAACCCACTTCAATAAAAGATACCATAAAACCACCTTTTTGAAGCGAATTGAATATATTGACATACTTTTTATTGCCCCTACCTAAAATATTCAATTATGAAAATACTCCTTTCTTTCTTTGTTCTTTTCTTTTGTGCATCCATTTTGGCACAAAATACTAACATCCTTCAGGAAACTGACCCAGCAAGTGTAGGCATATCGATCGATCGACTGAATAAAATCGACGCCATGTTGCAGAATGCCGTCAAAGAAGATCAAGTCCCGGGCGTTGTTGCCTTAATTGCTCGAAACGGGAAAATCATCTATCACAAAGCTCACGGGACAGCCAATGAAAAAGGAGACCAACTAGACAAGAATGCTATTTTCAGAATTGCCTCTCAGACCAAGGCGATTACCTCAACTGCTGTTATGATACTTTGGGAGGAAGGAAAATTTCGATTGGATGATCCTATTTCGAACTACATTCCGGAATTCGGTGCTGCCCGGATTTTGGATACATTCAACGAAAGCGATTCAACGTACACCACAAAACCGGCCGAGGACCAAATAACCATACGAGACTTGATAACACATACTTCCGGACTTGGTTATGGGGTCATTGACGGCGATGTACGCCTCAAAAAAATATACGCCAAAGCAGGAATTACCGATTTATTCACCACCGAAAATATTTCCATAGCCGAAAGCGTAAAAAAATTGGCAAAATTACCCTTGCATCATAATCCCGGGGAAAAATTTACCTATAGTGAGGGACTCGATGTACTAGGCTATCTTATCGAGGTTATTTCCGGAATGCCCTTTGATGAATTTCTTCGCAAACGTATCTTCGACCCATTAGGCATGAAAGATACCTGGTTCTATCTTCCGAAGGAAAAACACAATCGCTTAGTAGCTGTGCAACACCTAAAGGATGGTAAATGGGAAAAGTATCCGGTTACCTTTTATGATACCGATTATCCGAAAAAGGGAGCAAAACGATTTTTTTCCGGTGGCGCGGGACTTTCGAGTACGGTAAAAGACTATGCGACATTCCTACAAATGTATTTGAATCATGGAGCGCTTAACGGAAACCGCATTCTAAGTAGAACAACGGTTCAAAGCGCCATGGCAAATCAAATCGGCACTATTTGGGCAAATGGACCCAAGCACCATGGCTTGGCTTTCGCCGTCGTTAATGATCACGGACAAGACTTAGGCGGAGAAGGAAGTTCTGGCACCTTTGATTGGGGTGGGTATTTCAATACCCAATATTTTGCCGATCCAAAAGAACAAATAATCGGTGTTCTGATGAAGCAGACCCAAGGAACTACAACAGATCAAACAAGTTGGAGGTTTCGTCAGATGGTTTTTGCAGCGGTAGATGATTAATAAAAATGTTAACTTTCAGCATTAATTCACATCAAAACAAAAAATAAACACATATCATAATATTATCAAAGATGAAAAACTTAGTTACCATATTGTTCGCATTCGTACTCACTTCTTCTTTAACAGCTCAAAAAATGAAGGTCGAACAGGGCGGTTTTGATTTTATCAAAGGCCAGAAGGAGATAAACGTTGAATTTATTTATGACAACATGACCCTTCTAAAAAAGAACATGACCAACGACGAATATGTAAAAGAACATTCGGCAGAACTCGAAGAAAAAAGCCCAGGTAAGGGTAAAACTTGGGAGAAAGGTTGGGTTGCAGCGAGAGAACTTATTTATGCTCCCAAATTTCTGGAATTGATGAACCGATATCTGTACAAAGACCACGACACAAAGTTCGGCGAAGATCTTACAGATACCCCATATACCCTTCTCGTTGAGACCATTTGGGTATTTCCCGGATGGGATGCCGGCGTAATGAAGCAGCCTGCAAAGGTAACCACACAATTGACATTTGTCGAAACGGCTAATCGAGACAAGGTTGTTTTGGAAGTATCCAGCAAAAATGCTCCGGGGGATCAATGGGGAAGTAGTTTCGACGACGAAGACCGCATTGGGGAAGGTTATGCCAAGACCGGCAAATCTTTTGCTAAAATGCTTGCAAAGAAGGCCTTCTAAACACAAAACTTATCGATAAGAATTTAATGAAAAAGGATGGCAGTTGCCATCCTTTTTCATATTTTAACAGACTGTTTTCATCGTAATGACCAAACGCCTTACATACTTTTTATTTTTCTTCTGCGGACTTATTCTTCAGGCTCAACAATTCGATGTGGTTTCAGGGGCGATTGAAAATATTTCAGGAATTGAACGATATAACATCGTTTTTGAATACGCTTCGGACCTTAAAATTCCACGTAGTGATTCAGAACAGGACTTTCTTCGAAAACAATTTGAAAAACGAGAGCAGAAAGAACCTGGATCTGGGGAGTTATTCAAAAAACTTTGGTTCGAAAATAGGGCGAACCTCTATGAACCAACTTTCATTCAACAATTTAATAGTTTTAGAGTAGATAACCGTCAAGTCACGGTAGCCAAAAACATTACCAGTACGGAATACAACATGAAAATCAAGACGATTTCTATAACCGCTGGATATGATGACTTCTTTTACGTTGAAGAAGGTGAAATCGGGGTTCTTATTTCGGTGTATAACACCGATGCTCCGGAAAATGTTTTATACGCCTTCAAAACTGACGTTCGAGGTATTGCGAATGCCGATGAATTCGAAAGAATACGAACCGCATACGGAAATCTTGGTGAAGCGACTTCAAAACATTTTAGCAGAAAGGCCTTATTGAAGAATTAAACGAATACTGCTAACCTACTATTTCATTTTCCATATCTGTCAAATGTGCCAAGGCCTTTACCAATCGATGATGGTTCTTTACAAATGGGTTACTTTGATCCCATACATAACCGGCCAATACCGCACAGATTTGACTCTTGATTTCGGCATTTTGGGTTTTGTTGAAAAATATCTTTTGTAGATTGCCGGTATACCATTCTTTAACGTAGGTCGAAAAAACAGTTACGCCCTCCAATATGTATTGTTTGTAATCTACCTCCCAATCTACTTCTTTATTCTGAAACTCCTTGTCGATGAGTTGGGCCGCCAAATGCGCCGATTCAGTGGCAAAAGTGACACCTGAGGAAAAAACCGGATCTAAGAATTCAGCACTATTTCCTGTAAGCACAAAACCTTTTCCATAGAGTTTCTTTACTGATTTGGCAATATTCTTGACCATACGAGGTTCAAATTCGTAAGGCAAATCTTTGAACCGATCCACATAATAATTCGAGAGTTTCATCATTTCTCGAAGCCGTTCTTCATTGGATCCCTCAAAGGACTCCAGATACTCGGTAGGGCCAACATATCCAATACTAGTGGAACCGTTGGAAAAAGGAATTACCCAAAGCCAAGTCGAGGTGCTGACGATATCGAATGTAATGCGATGGCCATCCCAACCATCGGGTCTTTTGATATCCTTAACGTGCGTGAATATGGATGAATGTTTTGGTATTTCGGATGGTTTGTCCAAATCAAGCAATCTTGGAAGCACTCTTCCAAATCCACTTGAATCGATAATAAATTTAGCTGAAATGCCGGAAAGTGTTCCTTCCGAATTCTTTACGGTTGTTAATGATTCTCCATTTTCAGCGAATTCGACGGCAACGACTTCCTTTTCAAAATCAATGTCAACACCTCTTTTCTGTAATTCGTCTGTTAAGGTTTTGTCGAAATCTGCACGTGGCACCTGCCAAGTCCAATTCCATCCATCCGTATACTTTTTACTGAAATCAAATTCACATACGACGTCACCCTGCATGAAACGTGCACCCTTTTTAACCTCGAAACCTTTTTCATGGAGACAATCAACTAGTCCAACCGCTTCAAAATGCTCCATGCACCTTGGTATGAGGCTTTCGCCAATAACAAATCTTGGAAACTTATTCTTTTCAACCACCTTGATAGAATAGCCCCTTTCATGAAGATAGGCAGCTGCTACACTTCCCGAAGGACCAGCGCCAATTATAAGAACATCAACATTTTCATTATTCATAGCTGAAATCAAATATTGATCCGCGAATTATTATAAATTTGCATACCAAATTACCTATTTTAGTTAAAAGTATTACTTAAAGCCCACAGAACCAACCGTAGATGCCAGAAATAAAAGGAAAGTTAGGGATATCCGATTTTTACAGTATCATTTTTGAAGAGGAACCTATTTCAGTTGATTCGGCTGTTTATAAAAAGGTTCAGGAAAGTTTCGATTTTTTAAAGGAATTTTCGAAAAACAAAATTATATACGGTGTTAACACGGGGTTTGGGCCAATGGCTCAATACAAGATAAAGGACTCCGAGACCATTCAATTGCAATATAACCTCATACGTAGTCATGCTTCCGGCACTGGCAATCCTATTCCTCCGAAATATGTCAAGGCGGCCATGTTAGCCCGATTAAACACGCTAAGTCTTGGCAATTCAGGAGTCCATAAATCGGTCATTGAGGTAATGACCACCTTGATCAATAAAAATATCACACCGCTCATTTATGAGCACGGCGGTGTTGGAGCAAGTGGTGATCTGGTGCAATTGGCCCATTTGGCCTTGGTACTAATTGGAGAGGGTGAAGTTTTCTACAATGGAAATCGCCTGCCTACCAAGGACGTATTTGAAAAAGAGGGCATAAAACCAATTGCTGTTGAATTACGAGAGGGCTTGGCATTAATCAATGGCACCTCCGTGATGACGGGTATCGGTGTTGTAAATACAATTTATACGAGAAGACTGTTGGAATGGATGATTGCCTGTTCTTCAGCGATTAACGAAATAGTCGAAGCCTACGACGATCATTTATCGTTCGAGCTTAATTTGACCAAAAAGCATCAGGGGCAACGTGAAATCGCCCGCTCCATGCGCAGTCACCTTATGGACAGTTCGTTGACCAGAAAGCGCGAACATCATCTCTATACCAATAACCATGATGTAAAGGTCTTTGAAGAAAAAGTACAAGAATACTATTCACTGCGCTGTGTGCCTCAGATTCTTGGGCCAG
Source organism: Maribacter sp. (assembly GCA_029287355.1). GTDB lineage: Bacteria > Bacteroidota > Bacteroidia > Flavobacteriales > Flavobacteriaceae > Maribacter_C. The sequence goes on from JARFRH010000015.1 coordinate 10,535, forward strand.
TTTTAGACACTTTAAATAATGTTGAACGTATACTTATAGAAGAGGTGAATTCTGCAAATGACAATCCTATTGTTGACGTAAAAAAGAAGCACGTCTACCATGGTGGTAATTTTCACGGAGACTATGTATCCTTGGAAATGGACAAGCTCAAAATCGTAGTTACCAAAATGAGCATGTTGGCCGAGCGTCAATTGAATTATCTGATGAATTCAAAATTGAACGACATTCTTCCGCCTTTTGTGAATTTAGGTACCTTGGGCCTGAATTTTGGCATGCAGGGTGTACAATTTACAGCTACATCGACCACTGCGGAAAATCAAATGCTATCGAACCCCATGTATGTGCATAGTATTCCCAATAATAACGACAATCAAGATATTGTCAGTATGGGTACCAATGCAGCTTTGATTACCAAAAAAGTCATTGAGAATGCGTTCGAAGTTATGGCCATTGAAATGATTACGATCGTTCAAGCCATCGAATATCTTGAAATGAAGGACAAGGTATCTTCAAAAACCAAAAAAATGTATGACGCCGTGCGTAAAATAGTTCCCCCGTTCAAAGAGGATCCAATTATGTATCCTTACGTAAACGAAATAAAGAACTATATTATTAACCATCAAAATAAAAAGTCATGAGAAAAGTACACGTTTCATTTCTAATCTTATTTTTAACCGTGATTTCAATTTCAGCACAAGAATTAGCACTTGTTCGAGAAGGGGGGCAGTTCGGTTATATTGACAAAAGTGGTGCATATGTTATCGAACCACAATTTTCAAAAGCAAAAAGTTTCTCAGAAGGAAGAGCCGCCGCCGAACAAGACAAAAAATGGGGCTTTATCGACACTTCGGGGAAATGGGCCATTCAACCTGACTACGATAAAGTAAAGTATTTTAATTCTGGTTATACCTTAGTACTTAAAGATGACCAATGGAATTATATCGACACCTCAGGCAAGGCCTTGGAAACCGTTTCAACCGAAAAATATTTTGATTTTGAAGGAGGAGTTGCTTTCATTCGCCAAGGGGAAAAAATAGGACTAATCGGCACCGACGGTAAGGTCATTCTAGCGCCTACTTTCGATGCGATCAAAAAATTCAGAAACGGTCATGCCAAAGTAAGGCAAGGAGAACAATGGGGCATGATCGACAAAACCGGAAAATTGGTTATTCCTGCTGAATTTGAGGAACTTGGCAACACCTTTAATGCTTCTGGGGTTTTTGGAATGAAGGGAGGTGTCTTCGGCATCAACCAAAATGGCACTTTCAACCCTATTGAAGGAGCTGACAAAGTGTGGAATTTTCACGGAAATTCTAGTTTGACCTATGCCCGAAAAAACAAAAAAATAGGGTATGTCAATTCTAAAGGGGAATGGGTAATCGAACCTAAATTCGACAAAGCCAAGGCCTTTTCAAACGGTCTGGCACCGGTAGCGAATGGAAAAACCTGGGGTTTTATAAACGAAAAAGGAGAAACCGTAATCGATTTTCAATATCGGGATGCAGAGGTGTTTGCCGATAACGGATTGGCACCAGTAAAAGAAAAGCAATGGGGTTTTATTGATACATCGGGGAGTTTGATTATACCGATGCAATATGACATAACAGCTGGCCTTGCTTTTTTATCTGGCGATAACGCCAAGGGCTTTATAGGAGATCTGGCACGACTTAAATCTAAAAAAGGATGGGGTTTCTTCAATGAAAAAGGAGAACTTTTAGGCAACAAATGGTATGAGAACGCCGAGCCGTTTGTAAAGAATTAACTTTTCCCAAGACCAAATCTACATGGCAGATAGTAAAGAAATAAAGAAGTGCGCGCTCATTACAGGTGGCTCAAGAGGCATCGGCAGGGCAGTTTGTATTCAATTGGCAACGGACCACGACTATCACCTTCTTATCAATTACAATAGCAATAAAGATGCTGCCTTGGAAACATTAAAATTCGTGGAGGAAGTAGGCGGATCCGCCGAAATCATACAATTCGATGTTGTCGATGCCAAGGGTGTAAAGGCGACGCTTTCGAAATGGGAAGACGATAATGCCGATGCAATCGTCGAGGTCATTGTGAACAATGCGGGTATCACCAAAGACGGACTTTTCATGTGGATGAAACCCGAAGATTGGTCTGATGTCATCAACACCAGCTTGAACGGGTTCTTCAATGTCACCAATCATTTCATTCAAAAACTATTGGTCAATAAATACGGTCGCATTATTAATATGGTTTCTGTTTCAGGGTTGAAAGGCACACCAGGCCAAACCAATTATTCGGCTGCCAAAGGAGCGGTAATAGCAGCAACCAAAGCATTGGCACAAGAAATCGCGAAAAGAAACATTACTGTAAATGCTGTTGCACCAGGTTTTATCAAGACCGATATGACCAGGGAACTTAATGAAAAAGAACTGAAAAGAATGATTCCTGCCAATAGATTTGGCGAAGCAGAAGAAGTAGCGCATGTGGTTTCCTTTTTGGCCTCCAAAAAATCATCTTATATTACAGGGGAGACCATAAACATCAATGGGGGTATTTATTCGTAATAAATAACATGGATTCATGAGGAGAGTAGTTATCACTGGAATGGGCATATATTCTTGCATAGGCAAAAACCTAGAAGAAGCAAGAGCATCCCTTTACAATGGCAAATCAGGAATTAGCTATGACCCTCAAAGAGCAGAGGCAGGTTTTAGATCTCTCTTGACGGGCATGGTCGAAGAACCTGATTTGAAAAAATTGCTTTCCAGAAGGCAACGAATGAGTCTAGGCGAAGAGGGTTCATACGCCTATGTATCTGCAATTGAAGCCTTAAAGAATGCTAAAATCGACCAAGCCTTCTTGAATGAAAATGAAGTGGGTATTATTTATGGAAATGATAGTACGGCAAAAGCCGTCATAGAATCCAACGATAAAATTAGAGAAAAAAAGGATACTACCTTGGTAGGTTCAGGAGCCATTTTCAAAGCCATGAACTCTACCATCACTATGAATCTTTCCACTATTTTTAAACTCCGGGGTATCAATTTGACCATAAGTGCGGCATGTGCTAGTGGGTCACATTCCATAGGAATGGGCTATCACCTGATTAAAAGCGGATTACAAGATTGTATCATTACCGGTGGAGCGCAAGAAATCAACCATTTGGCGATGGGCAGTTTTGATGGGTTAGGTGTTTTTGCCATGCATGAAGATGCTCCTGAAAAAGCATCGCGCCCTTTTGATGCCGCGAGAAATGGCCTAGTCCCCAGCGGTGGCGGAGCTACATTGATTCTAGAAAGTTATGAGACTGCCTTAAAACGGGGGGCTCCTATTTTGGCGGAAGTAATTGGTTATGGTTTCTCGTCCAATGGAGATCATATATCAACTCCGAATGTTGAAGGTCCGTCAAGGGCCATGCGGCGTGCGTTGGAGGACGCAAATATTGAAGCTGGAGCCATAGACTACGTAAATGCCCATGCCACATCAACCCCTGTTGGCGATGCCAACGAAGCTAAAGCAATATTCGAAGTATTTGGACAGACAAACCCTCCCGTTAGTTCAACAAAATCAATGACTGGTCATGAGTGTTGGATGGCAGGTGCAAGCGAGGTCATCTATTCCATGTTAATGATGCAGAATTCCTTCGTGGCGCCCAATATCAATCTTGAAAATCCAGACAAAGATTCGAAAAAGTTAAACCTAGTAACGCAAACATTAAATAAAAAAATTGACGTATTTTTGTCAAATTCATTCGGTTTTGGCGGCACAAATTCCGCTTTAATCGTAAAAAAGCTACCGAAAGAAAGTAAGGATGACTAAAGAAGTTATTATAGAAAAAATTGACGATTTTCTTATTGATGAATTCGAGGTAGAAGAAGAAGCGATCGCTCCTGGGGCAAATCTTAAAGATACACTGGGTCTTGATAGCTTGGACTTCGTTGACTTAGTAGTTGCTGTTGAAAGCAATTTCGGGGTCAAATTAGTAGGTGAAGATTTCGTCAATGTAATTACCCTAAAAGACTTCTATGATCTCATAGAACGAAAACTAGGCTAATTTACGTGCATAAAACCCGATAATGGCAACGGAATGGGAAGGAAAATCGAGGGGTACTCTATTAGGCTATAAAATATATATCTCCTTTCTCAAAACTTTCGGCATTTCTGCGGCCTATTTTCTTCTTGTATTTGTTATTTTATATTATGTGCTGTTTTCTCCCAAAAGCAACAGGGATACCTATAGCTATTTTCGAAAAAGGCAAAAGTATTCCAAATGGAAAAGCGTTTTAAGCGTATTCAAAAACTACTACACTTTTGGAAAAACATTGACCGATAAAGTTGCAATATCCACTGGTTTACGCGATAAATTCACCTACACCCACGATGGTATCGAGCATATTGACCATCTATTACAGAAAAACCTAGGCGGCATCCTAATAAGTGGTCATGTAGGCAATTTTGAGATTTCCCACTATTTCTTGGAAGACCGGTATTCCATTTCAAAAATCAGCATGGTTACGACGATGGCCGAACATCAGAATATCCAGGAATATATGGATCGTATTTCAGTAAAATCGCATCTAAAATTTATTGTTGTTAAAGAAGATATGTCACATATTTTCGAAATACATAAGGCAATCGACGAAGGTGGATTGGTGGTTTTCACAGGAGATCGATATATGCCGGGAGGCAAAACCCTAACGGAGGTTTTCATGGGTAAGGAAGCAAAATTTCCAATGGGTCCCTATTTACTGGCATCTCGATTGAATATGCCCGTACTCTTCGTATATTTCATGAAGGGGCCGAAAAGACATTATGATCTTTATGCACGTACGGCCCAATTCAATGCACGTGATGCGCAAGGCTTATTGAAAGAGTATACAAAAAGCATGGAGTGGATTTTAAAGAAATATCCATTTCAGTGGTTTAATTATTTTGATTTTTGGGAAGACAGAAAAAACCAATGAAGGAAGTTTTAGTCATTTATTACACACAAAGTGGTCAGTTGTTCGACATTCTCGAAAATATAGCGGCACCTCTTGGAGGAGGTCAAGTAAACATTTCGTACCACAAAATAACCCTCAATGAACCTTTTCCTTTTCCCTGGACCAAGGATAAATTCTACGATGCATTTCCTGAATCATTTCTTCAAATTCCTTCTAAAATACATCCTCCGATACAGGAAATACTTACTAAAAAGTATGATTTAATTCTATTGGGCTATCAAGTTTGGTTTCTTACGCCATCACCGGCAATTAACTCTTTCTTAAAATCTCCAGAGGCAAAAACATTGCTCGAAAACACCCCCGTAGTGACCGTTGTGGCCTGTCGAAACATGTGGATTCAGGCCCAAGAAAAAATGAAAAGGCTCTTGGTAGAAAACCAAGCCAAATTAGTAGGCCATATTGCATTGGTAGACCGTCACATTAATCATATTAGTGTAATTACCATAGCATATTGGATGTTCTCCGGAAAAAAAGACCGCATGTGGGGCATCTTTCCCAAACCAGGTATTTCGGATAAAGAAATCAATAATGCCTCCAAATTCGGGAAACCAATTCGAGAAGCGTTGATGACCAATGACTATAAAGCCTTACAACATAATTTATTGGCCTTAGATGCAGTGAGGGTAAATCCGTACTTAATTAAGACTGATGAAAGAGGTAACATAGTCTTTTCGAAGTGGGCGAATCTGCTCATCAAGAAAGGAGTACCTGGTCATCCATCTCGTTTGAAATGGATTGGATTATTCAAATTTTATTTGAAATTTGCCATATGGGTCATAGCACCGATAGTTTTTATTGTATTTTTGCTGACTTATTTGCCCACGACCCACAAAAGAAAGAGGGATAAGGAGTATTATTCCAGTGTGCTTTTAAAGGAGGAGTAATGAAGGACGTATATATTACGAGAATATCGAAGTTCATGCCCAATAAGCCCGTTGATAACGAGCAGATGGAGGAGAAATTGGGTATAATCAATGGGCAGCTTTCTAAAGCACGAAGAATTGTTTTAAGAAACAATCGGATAACTCAAAGATACTATGCCATTGATGAAAAGGGCAATGTAACTCATAACAACGCTCAACTAACGGCTGAAGCTGTCACTCAATTATGTGATGCGAATTTCACCAAAAACGATATTGAATTACTGTCTTGCGGAACTTCAAGCCCTGATCAGATATTGCCTTCTCATGCGGCTATGGTTCATGGTTTTTTGAAAAACGGTAGCATTGAAATCAATTCACCTTCCGGCGCTTGTTGTTCTGGAATGAATGCACTGAAATACGGATATCTCTCGGTCATGACCGGCCAAGTAAACAATGCTGCGTGCGCAGGCTCAGAAAGAACATCCACGTGGATGAAAGCGGATATTTTCGCTAATGAAGTAGATTATTTAAAGGAATTAGAGGATAGCCCAATTCTGGCCTTCAACAAAGAGTTTTTACGTTGGATGCTTTCCGATGGAGCAGGAGCCGTTCTCCTCGAAAGTGAACCAAAAGGTGACACTCCATTGAAAATAGAATGGATGGATGGCTATTCATATGCCAACGAAATGGAGACCTGCATGTATGCAGGTGGAGACAAAGATGAAAATGGCCATTTAACCCCATGGAGTGAATTTCCTGCGGAAGAATGGAGCAAGAAATCGCTGTTCGCCATGAAACAGGATACCCGACTCTTGGGTGAAAACATTTTGGTCAAAGGAGTAGATAGTTTGAAGCGGACGTATAAAAAGCATGGTATTGGCCCTGATGATGTAGATTACTATTTACCCCATATTTCATCCTACTATTTCAAGCAGGGGCTTTATGATGAAATGAAAAAGCAAGGTGTCGAGATGCCTTGGGAAAAATGGTTCTTGAATCTAGAACGCATCGGAAACATCGGTGCCGCTTCCATTTATGTAATGCTAGATGAATTAGTCGCTTCTGGCAAGCTGAAAAAAGGGGATAAAATATTGTTGCACGTTCCCGAAAGTGCCCGTTTCTCCTATATGTATGCTTACCTAACCGTATGCTAAATGAATCTTTTAGATAGTGCAATTACCGACGAAAGCTTTTTATTAGGATTGATTCCTCAAAGAAAACCTTTCGTAATGGTAGATAAACTGCTCTATTATTCAGAAAAAAAAATAGTTTCCGCCTTTACGATTCCGCAGGGTAATATTTTAAGCACTAAAAACCATTTTTCGGCACCTGGTCTTATCGAAAACATGGCCCAGACCATAGCCTTGCATACTGGATATAAATATCATCTGGCCAATATGCCCGCTCCTACAGGTTATATTGGAGCGATTAAAACCGCAGAAGTATTCGAAATTCCAAAAATTTCCCAAAACCTAAAGACCACCGTCGAGATACTCCATGATATCATGAACGTGACCTTGGTAGAGGCAAGAGTGGAGTGTGAAGGCAAAGTAATTGCCCGAAGTGAAATGAAAACGGCCTTGGCAAAATAATGCGAGAGCCCCGCTATAATATCGAAATCGAAAATTTTCTTCCCCATAGGGCTCCAATGCTGATGAAATGCCATACTCCTTATTTAGATGGCGAATCAGTTGAAACGCATTTCGAAGTTACTGCGGACAATATTTTTACAAATTTGAAAGGAGAGTTTACCGAAGGTGGTTTGATCGAACTTGCCGCTCAAACGTGCTCTACCATTACAGGCCAAGATTTTTTTGAAGATGATGATTTGAAAGGTGTTGGTAACAAAGTAGTGGGTTATATCAGCACCATCAAAAAAGCAGAACTCTTTCTTTTGCCCGAGTTAGGCGATATTCTAATTACCAAAGCCACATTGATATCAAGATATGACACCGAAGAAATGAGCATGTGTACTATAGCCGCCACCACTTTTAGAAATGACGATTTAGTTGTAGCTTGTGCTTTCAATTTCCTAATTCACGAAGTACCACAATGAAGAAAAATGAGGTACCACAAGACGAAAGCAAACTGGAAAAGGCCAATATCAAGGATATGGTCTATGCCGTTGATGAAAACGGGAACTATGTTACCGAATTAAGCACAGGTTGGAATCCTAAAACAATTGCGCTTGACAATACCATCAAACAAATTGAAGAACGGGTTGCTGCTGCAAAAGAGAAGGTTTTGAAAAATGAAAGTAGCCCTTTGGAATACTATATGGAGCTCAACAAAATGGACTTACCCATTTTAGCAAGCTACGTTGGCATATGGAAATGGCGCGTAAAAAGACACTTCAAGCCCTCGGTTTTCAAAAAACTCCCTCAAAAAACCTTAGAAAAATATGCAGATGTCTTTGACATATCCGTTGAAGACCTACAACATATCAAAGCCTAGATTATGGAGATAGATTTTGCACACAAACAATCTGCCCATTGTGAAAATGGTGTGGTTTCCAACCTGATGCGTCACTACGGTTTTGAAGTTAGTGAACCTATGGTTTTTGGTATCGGTTCAGGGCTGCTATTCAGCTATCTTCCTTTTATAAAAGTTGATCATGCTCCGGTTTTCACCTATCGTGTATTACCCGGACTTATTTTTAATCGTTTTGCAAAAAGGGTAGGAATCAAAGTGAAGCGAGAGAAATTCAAAAATCAAAAAATAGCCAAAGAGCGGTTGGATGAAAATTTGAGAAATAGTAATCCTGTAGGCTTGCAAGTAGGGGTCTTTAATTTAATTTATTTTCCTGATGAGTACCGTTTTCATTTTAATGCCCATAATATGGTTGTTTACGGCAAAAAAGAGGGGAACTACCTCATTAGCGACCCTGTCATGGAAAGTGTGACAAGCTTGACGGAAAAACAATTGGAAAAAGTTCGCTTCGCAAAAGGAGCGTTTGCACCTAAAGGACATATGTATTACCCAGTCGCCTTTCCTGAAAAGCTGGAAATAGAAAAAGCTATTGTGAAGGGCATTAAACAAACCTGTCGTGATATGACCGCCCCGGTACCTATCGTCGGAGTAAAGGCCATGAAATGGGTGGCCAGTAATATTCGAAAATGGCCTAAGAAGGTGGGTGCCAAGCGAACCAATCATTACTTAGGGCAAATAGTGCGTATGCAGGAAGAAATCGGAACTGGTGGTGGTGGCTTTCGTTATATTTATGCTGCATTTCTGCAAGAAGCAGGTAAACTGTTGAACAACAATGAGCTTTTGGTGCTCTCAAAGCAAATGACCGAAATCGGGGATCAATGGCGTGATTTTGCCGTGGACGCTTCCCGTATTTACAAGAATAGAAGTTCGGAGAGTGATGGATACAAGGTAATTGCGGATCAACTAGAAGCTATAGCCCAAAGGGAAGAGCTATTTTTCAAGACCTTGAAAAAGGCAATTTAAATAAAGAAATATAAGTCCCCCTTTTTGGGGATTCAAGGGGCCATGATTCAAATCAATCATCTTTCAAAAAAATACAAGGGTGCCGAAAATTTTTCGGTATCCAAATTAGATTTGACAATCAACGAAGGTGAGATTTTTGGTTTGCTTGGCCCTAACGGCGCTGGAAAAACAACCTTGATTTCAATGTTGAGCTCATTGCTAAGGCCGACTTCAGGAAGTTTTACCATTTGTGGATTGAATTACAAGGACCATCAAAAAGAAATAAAACAATTGATTGGTAGCGTTCCCCAAGAATATGCGCTTTATCCCTCTTTGACGGCACTAGAGAACTTGATGTATTTTGGTAGTATGTACGGCATTCACAAGTATGATTTGAAAAATAATATCCAAGGTCATTTAGAAACCTTGGGACTGTCAGAATTCGCAAATAAGAAAATAAATACTTTTTCTGGTGGAATGAAAAGGCGTATAAACCTCATTGCCGGAATTCTTCATAGCCCAAAAGTTTTGTTTTTGGACGAACCCACCGTCGGTGTCGATGTGCAATCAAGAAACGTCATTATCGAACACTTAAAACAATTGAATGCACAAGGTACTACTATCATCTATACTTCGCATCATTTAAACGAGGCGGAAGAATTTTGTACGCGTGTTGCCATTATCGATTATGGTGCTATTGTTTGCGAAGGCGAACCCAAAAAACTGATTGCGGCACATCATCATGCCCTTCATTTAGAAGATATCTTTTTAGAGAAAACTGGTAAAGCCTTGCGTGATTATGCATAAACTTTTGGCCAGTGCATATAAAGAGTTTTTAATCCTATCTAGAGATATAGGTGGTTTGGCAGTTCTGTTTCTAATGCCATTGCTTTTGGTAATCACCATTACCCTAATTCAAGACGGTACGTTCAAGTCTATTAAACAAAATAAGATTCCGATTATTTTAGTGGATAAAGATAAAGGGGAAGTTGCTCAAAACATTCTTAAAAATCTAAAGTCTTCGAATATGTTCGCACTCACTGAACAATCAAGCGAGAAACTTGTTCAAGAATTGATACAAAATGGCAAATACCAATTGGGCATTGTTATTCCTGAAAATCTTTCGAAAGACCTGAATCAAAAAGTTGCTGAAAACGTTGATGGTATTTTGGCTCAATTCGGTGCGATTGAAGATACGGTTCCGCGCAAACCAACTTTATTGGAAACCAAAGTAGTGAAACTTTATTTTGATCCAGCGACCCAATTTTCTTTTCGCAATTCCATTAAAAGTGGTATTGACCAAATGGTCTCCAAAATTGAAACACAAACCATTTACAAAGCCTTTCAAGAGCAGATTACGGATGACCCATCCGAAAATATTTTCGAAACCGAGTCGTTCATCACCTTTAAGGAGATTATTCCAAATGCTGGTGAAAAGGCATTGATTCCGAATTCTACACAGCATAATATTCCAGCTTGGACCCTCTTTGCTATTTTCTTCATCATTCTGCCGCTTTCTATAAACATGGTGAACGAGAAGAATCAAGGTACTTTTATTCGTTTGCGAACACATCCGGTATCGTATGCTACCGTTTTAGGGGGGAAAGCCATCGTTTTTCTGTCAGTCGCACTGATTCAATTTGCCCTGATGTTACTGGTTGGTATTTATTTATTTCCAGTATTGGGCTTGCCTCAACTCGACGTAGTAGGTAAGTTACCGCTATTATTCATCGTCGCCTTTTTTGCGGGCTTGGCTGCCGTAGGTTTGGGATTACTATTAGGCACTATCGCTAAAAGTCAAGAGCAGTCGGCACCATTCGGAGCAACTTTTGTAGTTATTTTGGCCGCCATTGGAGGGGTTTGGGTGCCCGTTTTTGCCATGCCCAAGTTTATGCAGGCACTTTCAAACTTATCGCCGATGAATTGGGGCCTAAACGCATTTTATGATGTTTTTCTAAGAAATGTAGGTTTCGTCGAACTACTTCCTGAAATTTCATTGTTACTTTTGTTTTTTGTACTAACTACGGCTGTCGCTATTGTCTATTACAACCGAAAAAATGAAGTTTAAATGAAAATGAAGAAGGAAATTAGTTTTACCAGTGATGTTCGTGTCCGCTTTGCAGAATGTGATCCACTCGGTATTGTTTGGCATGGCAATTACATTCAATATTTTGAAGATGGCCGGGAGGCTTTCGGACGTCATCATGGTATTTCATACTTAGACCAGAAAAAATATAATTTCAGCACGCCAATCGTAAAATCTTCCTGTGAGCATAAATTGCCGTTGCGATATGGAGACGTAGCCCAAATCAAAACTACCTATGTAGATTTTGCCGCAGCCAAAATGGTGTTCAAATATGAGATTTTGAATCCCGATGGTAAGGTCGTCTGTACTGGAGAAACCGTTCAGGTATTCGTAGAGTTGTTCGGAGAACTATCCTTGGAAATACCTCAATTTTTCAAAGATTGGAAAATCAAAGTAGGCCTGCTTGATGGATAAAGTGTACCTATCACATAACAACATCGTTTCGGCTTATGGCTTCGATAGCATATCGGCCGTGGCCCAGATTACAAATGAAGTTTCGAGCTTGCGCCGGACCGAAGATACCACCATTCTACCCCAGCCTTTTTTTTCCTCAAGAATACAGAAGGAAAGCCTTGAAGCAAAGTATTCCAGTTTAAACCCTCAAGAAAAACATACGCGACTCGAAAAAATGTTTGTGGTATCCCTATCGGATACCATTTCAAGTTCAAATATGAAACTAACGAAAAGGGTCGGCCTTATTATTTCGACCACCAAAGGCAACATCGACGCACTAGAGAAAAACAATCAATTTTCTGATGAGCGTGCTTATTTGGGCATTCTGGGAGAAAAAATCCAAAATTTCTTCGGTTTTAAGAATGAAGCCATCGTACTTTCCAATGCTTGTGTATCAGGAGCCTTGGCTGTTGCCATTGCAAAAAGATATATCAATCAAGGTCGTTTTGATCATGTTTTTATTGTGGGAGGTGACTTGGTTACCCAGTTCATTCTATCAGGCTTCAACGCTTTTCAGGCACTGAGCGATGAACCCTGCAGACCCTATTGTAAAAGTCGATCCGGAATCAATATCGGCGAAGTGGCCACAAGTGTTTTGGTGACAAAAGACAAAACGGGTCTCGTGAATGAAGCTGTGGTCGTATTGGGTGAAGCTTCCTGCAACGATGCCAATCATATTTCAGGTCCTTCTCGCACTGGTGAAGGTTTATTTAGAAGTGTAGAACGTGCCCTGAAAAAGGCAAGGTCGAATCCTGATGACATTGACTTCATTTCGGCGCACGGTACCGCGACCATGTTCAATGATGAGATGGAAGCCATTGCTTTCAACCGCTTAGGACTTCAAGAAACGCCCCTGAACAGCCTTAAAGGGTATTTTGGCCATACCTTGGGTGCTTCAGGTCTATTAGAAACTATTATTGGTATGCACAGTCTGAATCAAAATACATTGTTTGTTTCCAAAGGCTTTCAAGAGCTTGGTGTATCCCAACCTTTGAATATTATAGAGCAGAACACTAAAAAGGAAATCAAAACCTTTTTAAAAACTGCTTCTGGTTTTGGAGGATGTAACACAGCCGTCATTTTTCAAAAAGTTAAGCTTTAAGCACGAATAAAGCCTTATACTTCTTAAATTCGCAGACTGAAAATTACCGATAACCAAGGATTTACGCATGTCGAAAAAAACCATGAAAGCGTTTGATGCATTGCAAGAAGCACAAAAAATCGCTTTTGCACCTTTTGTCTTTCAAGCCACTGTTTCACTTAGAAATCTGGGAATACTAGACTTCATCTTTAATAATAATGCGAATGGTGGTGTTAGGAGAACTGAAATTTCGGAGCATTTGAATATCAGTGATTATGGATTGAGTGTTTTGTTGGAAATCGCCGAGTCTTCTGATATTGTCGAAAAAGACGACACTGGAAAGTATGAGTTGACCAAAATCGGGTATTTTCTGAATTATAATCAAATGACCGCCGCGAACATCAATTTTACCCAAGATATTTGCTATAAAGGGCTATATCACTTGCAAGAAGCTATCGAAACCAAAAAACCTTCGGGTCTCAAGGAATTGGGAGATTGGCCCACAATATATGAAGGTCTATCAAAACTGACGCCAAAACAGCAAAAATCGTGGTTTGCCTTTGATCATTACTATTCGGATGAAATCTTCGGTGAGGCTTTACAAACTGTTTTTGAAAAGAAACCTAAACTCCTTTTCGACATAGGTGGAAACACCGGTAAGTTTGCCATTTTGTGTTGTAAGCATAGTGAAGACATCAACGTAAAGATTTTCGATTTGCCCGGCCAATTGAACAAAGCCTTGGCACATGCCGAAAAAAATGGATTCGATGACCGCATCTCAGGACAAGAAATTGATTGGTTATCTGAGAACCCCAGCATTCCCCATGGGGCTGATACCATTTGGATGAGTCAATTTTTAGATTGTTTTTCAAAAAAGGAAATCCTTACCATATTGAAAGCTGCGGTTAGTGCCATGGATGCCAATACGGAATTGGTTATCATCGAAACCTATACGGACCGCCAACAATATGGCAGTGCCAAACTAACATTGGAAGCCACCTCTCTATATTTTACCGCATTGGCCAACGGCAACAGCAAAATGTACACAGCGGAAGAATTCAAACAATTGATAGATGAAGCAGGTTTGCGTTTGGAAACAGACAAAAAAGTAGGCGATTTCCATACGATGTTCGTCTGTAAGAAGAAATAAAAATCTCTTGGATAAATCATTTCAAATAGAGCGCTTTTGCCATATTCGGGATAATCGAATTTTGTTGAATGGGGAAACTATATTTGAAACCGATCAAACTGATTTTTCCTCTTTTATAAAAGCCGCTTATAAAACACTAGACGTCGATTATTCAAAATTTTTCAAAATGGATAACCTGAGTAAGCTAGCGTTTATGTCAGCCGATATACTTTTGAAAAACGAGACAGAAAAGAATGTTGCGTTGGTACTTTCGAACAAGGCTTCAAGTTTGGATACCGACAGGAAACATCAGAAATCTATTGCCGATAGCACCAATTTTTATCCTAGCCCTTCGGTATTCGTATATACGCTCCCAAACATATGCCTGGGTGAAATCAGTATAAAACATGGACTATATTCAGAAAACGCTTTCTTTGTTTTTGATAAATTCAACCCTTCGGCACTTTTAGATTACACGAACAGCTTACTGCACATAGGTGGTACAGAAAAAGTCTTATGTGGTTGGGTGGATTTTGACAATGGAAAATATGATGCATTTTTGTACGTTGTCGCTAAGAAAGGTACTTTTGCACATACGACAAAAGAATTAATACGATTATATTAGACCATATGAGTGAGTTGAAACAAGAATTGAAAGAGAAAATCATAGAGCAATTAAATCTAGAAGATATAGCTATTGAGGAGATTGCCGATACCGACCCTCTTTTTGGTGAAGGCTTGGGACTTGACTCTATTGATGCTTTGGAATTGATCGTAATGCTCGATAAAGATTACGGCATTAAATTAGCTGACCCTAAAGAAGGAAGAAAGATTTTCGAATCGATTGATTCCATGGCGGATTATATCGCTGAACACAGAAGTAGATAGGTTTGCCGAAAATCGGCTATTTTTCTTTCAGTACTCCCTTTAAAAATGTCCATTTGAAACAAATGGGTTTCGTATTTTTAAAACTGGAAATAAATCAGTCCGAACGTACAAATGAGTAAAGGAGTAGCTATTACAGGTATGGGTCTTATCTCGGCCATTGGTGACAATGTGCACGAGAACTACAAATCGCTCGTTGGTGAAAAAACGGGTATATCAAAAATCACCCAAATAGCGACCATTCATAAAGATGAAATTATGGTGGGGGAAGTCAAAGCCACCAATTCAGAATTGGAAC
>JARFRH010000019.1 GCA_029287355.1 Maribacter sp.
CTCTGCTTCTCTGCGGTCTGGACGGGACTCGAACCCGCGACCCCCTGCGTGACAGGCAGGTATTCTAACCAACTGAACTACCAGACCAATGATTTTATCTTAAAAAGACTCTAGCAACAGCTAGATTCAAATCTTGTTCAAATGCTTTTGTAAAGCGAGTGCAAATATATATCGTTATTTCTATTGCACAAACTATTTCATTCAAAATAAAAGGCTATTCAAAGAAATTTTTGACGTTCGACCAAATAGGTATTCAGAATCTTTGAGAAATCGCTTCGAACGTCAATAGCAACATACTTGATTCTATATTGGGCACATTTTAATTTTAGCGCCTCAAAATAGGCCAATACGCTCTTTTCGTAGGCTTCTTTGATATTCTCTGAATACAAATCAATGTGCTCCCCCGTTTCCACATCAACAAAACGTTTGGGCGTATTTTCAAAATCAAACTGTACTTCTGTCGATGCATCTACAAGATGAAACAAAACCACCTCATGTTTATTATATTTCAGGTGACGTAGGGCATCGAATAATTTTTCCTCATCAGTAGCGGTTTGAAACATATCGGTAAATAAAAAAATCAAACTTCTCCGCTTTATCTTTTCAGCTATCAAATGAAGATAGGTATAGGTCTTTGTTTGTTTGGCGGGTTTGGCATCCAAACTAATCTCACTCAATTTCGACAAAAGCATTTGATGATGACGCTCGCTACCTTTCTCTGGAGCATAATAATTATAGCTGTCAGAATAAACACTTAATCCCACGGCATCTCTTTGCCGTTTTAAAATGTTCATCAGAGCTGCAATCGACAATACACCAAAACCGATTTTATTCAAATCGGAAACGCCCAAGTTTTTTACCTCAGGGTAATACATCGAAGCTGAATTATCTAAAATCATGTGACATCTCAGATTGGTTTCCTCTTCATAGCGCTTCGTGTACAACTTGTCCGTTTTGGCAAAAAGTTTCCAATCGATATGCTTGGTACTCTCTCCATTATTATAAATCTTATGCTCGGCGAATTCTGCCGAAAAACCATGAAACGGACTTTTATGGATTCCACTGATAAAACCTTCGACCACTTGATTTGCCAAAAGTTCCAAATTCTGGAAAAGAGAAGCTTTGTTTAATTCCGATTGAAGATTCATAAGACTAAGATAAGTTATAATAGACAAAAGACCACTTCGTTTCTTGCCCTAGGAACCAAGACAAAAAAAATCCTGCCGAGGCAGGATTTTATATCATTTTATACGTTTAATGTAGCTCAAAAACTACAATAACGCGTCTATTGCATCTGTATATACTTGCTTCGGAGAAACGCCAACTTGACGGCTAACGATTTCGCCACCTTTGAAGACCAATACGGTTGGTATATTACGAACGCCATATTTGGCCGCGAATTCTTGGTTCGCATCTACGTCTACCTTGCCAACTACCGCTTTGCCTT
Organism: Maribacter sp.; assembly: GCA_029287355.1. Classification (GTDB taxonomy): domain Bacteria; phylum Bacteroidota; class Bacteroidia; order Flavobacteriales; family Flavobacteriaceae; genus Maribacter_C. The sequence continues at coordinate 1,448 of JARFRH010000019.1, forward strand.
CGTATTCAGTACTAACCTCATCAATAATAGGGCCTACCATTCTACAAGGTCCACACCATGCTGCCCAAAAGTCAACAACGACAGGTTTATCACTTTTTAAAACTACTTCGTCAAAAGTAGCATCTGTTATTTCTAATGCCATATTGTTTAGTTTTAATATTACACAAAGTTAGTCAAATAATCTTCTGTTTACTTACTCAGCCTTTATTCATTTTAGCTATGGTATCATCAAAGGAACTTATATCGCAAATCGTCATAGCGAGCGCAGCGTGGCAATCTGTTGATAAGCTCGAAGACCTTCGTAATTATGTCATTAGCACTCAACAATAACCCCTCCGCCTTGTGCCATGGCTACAACTCGCCCACTGCTCTTGCAGTGTCGCCCCTTGAAAAAAGGGGAGGACCATCTAATTCAATTTATAGTGCACTTCATTCTCTTCCAATTGATGCAAAAGTTCACTCGAAATCTGAACCTTTTGTTTTCTGCTGCTTAGGTTCACTTTTATCTCCTCTTCCATTTCATACACTATAAAATTCAAGGGATGGTTTCCTTTATGAGAAACCAAGGTGTCTTTCAAATAACGGACGCGTTCTTCCTTCAAATTCGCAATGTTCAATTTAATGGTCAACTTCTTGGCATAGGTCTCCATTACTTCTTGGAGCAGCATAAAGCTATTGAACTGCATTCGTGGATCTCCCTTTTTACCTGTTTCACGATTAACCCAGCCGTCACGAACGAATATTTTCACATAGGCAAAGGAGTTGATCATTAAGAAATGACGGAACTTCAAATACTCTTCCCCGAATATCCGGAATTCAAAAGAATCGGTATAATCTTCCATGGTAAAAGCGGCCCAACCTTTTCCGTTTTTCGAAATCCTATGCTGCACATCGGTAATCACCCCAGCCACGGATAGTTCTCTGTTCACATAACTTTCCAAATCGTTCGCACAAGAAACGCTCGCATTACAAAAGGCATTGATTTCCGTTTTAAAGTCGTCTAAGGGGTGTCCGGAAATATAAATCCCAACAACTTCTTTTTCTCTTCGGAGTTTTTCCATGGTGCCCCACTCTTCACAAGGTGGCACTTCCGGTTCGGGTATCTGTGCTTCACTGATGCCTCCAAACATATCCATTTGGGAAGAATTCTTATTCTCCTGATATTTAGCGGCTGATTTGATGACCTTCTCCAAAAAGGTGATACTATCACCTTCCGTATGAAAGTATTGGGCACGATGTGTGGTTCCGAAAGAATCGAATCCGCCGGCAACAGCGAGATTTTCAAATGCCTTTTTATTTGCCGCCCGTAAATCGATACGTTTCGCCAAGTCGAAAACGGATTTAAAAGCCCCATCCTTCTTGCGATGTTCAACAATCGTTTCGACCGCTGAACGGCCTACACCTTTGATTGCACCCATTCCGAAACGTACCGCTCCTTGTTTGTTTACTGCGAACTTGTAATAGGATTCATTGACATCCGGCCCTAAAACCTCCAAGCCCATACGCTTACATTCTTCCATAAAGAAGGTCACCTGCTTGATATCGTTCATATTATTACTCAGTACCGCAGCCATATACTCAGCAGGGTAATGCGCTTTTAAATAAGCCGTTTGATAGGCAATATAAGCATAACAGGTAGAGTGACTTTTATTAAACGCATAGGCAGCAAAAGCTTCCCAATCTTTCCAGATTTTTTCTAAAATTTCCGTTGGATGACCATTAGCAGTTCCTCCTTCCAAAAATTGGGGTTTCATTTTTTGCAGTACCGCAAATATCTTTTTTCCCATCGCCTTACGAAGGACATCCGCATCACCTTTCGAGAACCCTGCCAACTTCTGGGAGAGCAGCATCACTTGCTCTTGATAGACGGTAATTCCGTAGGTCTCCTTCAAATACTCCTCCATTGCAGGAAGGTCATATTTGATTTCCGCCATCCCGTTTTTACGCTGGATAAATTCAGGAATATATTCCATCGGACCAGGACGATACAGTGCATTCATCGCAATCAAATCATCAAAAACGGAAGGTTTCAAATCCTTCATATGTTTTTGCATCCCCGGAGATTCGTATTGGAATATCCCTACTGTATCCCCTCTTTGAAAAAGCTCATAGGTCTGCTCATCATCTAAAGGAAAATCATCAGGTACCAATTCGATTCCGTGTTTGGCCTTTACGATTTTGACGGTGTCTTTGATTAGGGTCAAGGTTTTCAGTCCTAAGAAATCCATCTTCAATAAGCCCGCACTTTCTACAACGGAGTTATCGAATTGGGTCACGTATAAATCAGAATCTTTCGCCGTTGCTACCGGAACGAAATTGGTAATGTCATCGGGCGTAATAATCACACCGCAAGCGTGAATACCTGTGTTTCGAACAGAACCTTCCAGCGTTCTCGCCATTTTTAAGGTCTGTCCTTCCAAATCATCCCCCTCTGAAATATTTAAAAGCTCATGTACTTTCAACAAATCATCTGCACGGAATTGCTTCTTTAATTCTGCATCCGACTTTCCAAAAATCTTGCCCAACTTCGACATGGTCGGTATCAACTTTGCTATGCGATCCGCATCTCCCAAAGGCAAATCGAGTACCCGAGCGGTATCGCGAATAGATGATTTGGCCGCCATAGTACCGTAGGTAATGATTTGAGCAACTTGGTTCGTACCATATTTTTTAATGACATAGTCCATCACGCGACCACGACCTTCATCATCAAAATCAATATCAATATCGGGCATTGACACCCTATCTGGATTCAAGAATCGCTCAAAAAGCAAGTCATATTTTAACGGGTCGATATTGGTGATTTTCAAACAATAGGCAACCACAGAACCTGCAGCCGAACCACGACCAGGCCCCACTGAAACATCCATGTTACGGGCTTCGCGGATAAAATCTTCTGTAATTAAAAAATAGCCCGGATAACCTGAATTCTTAATCGTATCCAATTCAAAGTCGATACGCTCTTTTATTTCAGGTGTAATTTCAGCGTACCTTTTTTTGGCGCCTTCATAGGTAATGTGTCGCAAATACGCATTTTCACCTCGGTTATCTCCATCAGAATCTTCCGCTACTTTAAATTCTTCGGGAATATCGAACTTCGGTAACAGCACGTCACGGGCAAGCTCATACGGCTCAATTTTATCAACAACTTCTTGCACATTCAAAATCGCCTTAGGCAAGTCTTTGAACAAGGCTTTCATCTCATCTTGAGATTTGAAATAGTATTCTTGATTCGGTAATCCATAGCGATAACCACGTCCTCTACCTATAGGCGTAGCTTGCTTCTCACCATCTTTAACACACAATAAAATATCATGGGCATCAGCATCTTCTTTGGCACAATAATACGTATTATTGGATGCCACCATTTTGACTTGGTGTTTTTCCGCCATCGGGATCAAAACCTGATTTACACGGTTTTCATCCTCTTGACCATGGCGCATGATCTCTACATACAAGTCATCACCAAATTGTGCTTTCCACCATAACAAAGCTTCCTCTGCTTGTTTTTCACCAACGTTTAAAATCTTGCCCGGCACTTCTCCATACAAGTTTCCAGTAAGTACAATGATATCTTCTTTGTACTGTTCGATAACTTTTCGGTCGATTCGGGGAACGTAATAAAACCCATTTGTATAGGCAATCGAAGACATTTTGGCCAGATTGTGATACCCCCTTTTATTTTTGGCCAACAAAACAATTTGATACCCGTAGTCTTTTACATTCTTATTGGTATGGTCATCACAAACAAAGAATTCGCAGCCGATAATCGGCTTTATTTCAGTCTCTGTAGGGAGTTCACCTTTTTCAATCGCATCCGCGTTTCGCTGTTTGACCCCTGTATTATGAGCCTTGATTTCTTTTACAAAATGAAAAGCACCCATCATATTGGCATGATCCGTAATGGCAACAGCTGGCATTTGGGCATCTCCCGCAGCTTTTACCAAATCCTTTACCGCAATAGTGGATTGTAAGACCGAGAATTGTGAATGATTGTGTAAATGGACAAATGATACATTCTCTAGTGTTTGAACGTTCTCTTGAATTTCGGCCTCACTTGTACCGCTACCCGTATCTTTTTCCCAAAGTGCGTCGGCTATTTTCTTCGATGCTTTTTTAAGATTAATATGTTTGAGCCCGATTAATTGGATTTCCTGGGGATTCAACTCAGAGAAATTCTCAAAATAATCAGGTTGCACATCCAACTTTTCAATAGGATAATGTTTTCTTCGGATAAGCTCTAAGAAACATCTGGTGGTCGCTTCCACATCAGCTGTCGCATTGTGGGCCTCACCGAAAGGTTCTCCAAACAAATTTTCATGGAGTTCGGTCAATGTAGGAAGTTTGAACTTACCCCCTCGACCTCCTGGAATTTGACAAAGCAATGCAGTTTCTTCAGTACAGGTATCCAATACCGGAAGTTCTTGTAATGGGTTCTCGATTCCAAAACGATGAAACTCCGCTCCCATGATATTCAAGTCAAAACCGACATTCTGACCAACGATAAATTTCGTCTTGGCCATCGCTTCATTGAACTTCTCCAATACCTCGATCAAAGGCACCCCCTTTTTTTCTGCCAGTTCAGTGGAAATTCCGTGGATTTTCTCCGCATCATATGGGATATTAAATCCCTCGGGTTGCACCAAATAATCTTGATGCTCCACCAAATTTCCCATGGCATCATGTAACTGCCAAGCGATTTGAATACAACGTGGCCAGTTGTCGGTGTCGGTGAAGGGAGCATTCCAATTTTTAGGAAGACCCGTTGTTTCGGTATCGAAGATGAGGTACATTCTATTTATTTTTATTCCCGCGAAGACGGAAATCTGTTTAAACCAAACTAAGCCCTCAAAAAAAGAGTCAAAATTCTAGTCTTTAAATTCCAAAATACAAATTAAAATCCCAAAATAGCAACACAAGTCCTTATGGAATCTTGCCTGTCGGTAGATAGGTCTGGTACTTGACACTTGGAATTTGCATCAGCAAAAAAGCACCGATAAAAATACATAAAAGTGCTCCCCTGAAAAAGGGGAGTTGTTAGGAGTTATTAACGCTTAATACGATTTTCGCCAATAAATTCCTCTCAATAAGATTTGCTATATTTAATCATCTCCTAAAAACCCGATTAATGACTATTAAGACCTCTTTTAATTGCATTCTCATTTCACTACTGCTGATTTCCTGTTCAGAAAAACAAAAGGAACCGGAAAAGAAGCAAAACACAACCAACTTTATCATCATATTCGCCGATGACCTTGGGTATGGGGATTTGGGAGTTTACGGTCACCCCACAATCAAAACCCCCAATCTCGACCGCATGGCTAACGAAGGTCAAAAATGGACTAATTTTTATGCCGGTGCCAGTGTCTGTACCCCAAGTAGAGCAGCTTTATTAACTGGCAGACTTCCTGTACGCAGCGGTATGGCAAGCGGCAAGCATCGCGTACTCTTTCCAGATTCCAAAAACGGTTTACCAGCTCGTGAAATCACTTTAGCAGAGCAATTAAAAAAGGTCGGGTATCGCACCGCCGCAATCGGAAAATGGCATCTGGGCCACAAAGAACAATACCTACCCACCAACCACGGATTCGATTATTATTTTGGGATTCCATATTCCAATGACATGGATATGGTTTCAGGACTTATTCCTTACTGGGACTATTGGCAGCAACCAAACGATTCCATCAAAACAGAACATTTCAATGTCCCCTTATTCAGGAATACAAAAATCATCGAACGACCCGCAAATCAAAATACGATTACGACTCGATATTCAGATGAAGCCGTTTCTTATATCAAGCAAAACAAAGACAAGCCTTTCTTTGTGTATTTAGCACATAACCTACCGCATATTCCATTATTCGTTTCAGATGAGTTCAAAGGCACTAGTGAAAGGGGATTATACGGAGACGTACTCGAAGAAATCGATAATGGTGTTGGTAAAATACTGAAGACTTTAGAAGATGAGGGCCTAGCAGAGAATACCATTGTAGTCTTTACTTCCGACAATGGCCCTTGGCTTCCGTTCAAACTAAATGGTGGTTCTGCAGGATTACTCAGAGCTGGAAAAGGTTCCACTTGGGAAGGTGGAATGCGTGAACCAGGAATTTTTTGGAGTCCTGGTCAAATCAAACCTGGAGTGGTTTCCGATTTGGGTTCTACCATGGACCTTTTTGCCACATTTAGTAAAATTGCAGGAATAAGTCTTCCGGAAGACAGGATTCTAGACAGCCATGATTTGAGCCCCACCTTATTCGATAAAGCAGCTAATACACGAAAAAGCATACTCTATTACCGAGGCACCGAAATCTATGCTGCGCGAGTAGGGGATTTCAAAGCACATTATATAACACAAGGCGTCTACGGGCAGTTTGGCGAGAAAATAGAACATGAAACCCCGATTCTTTATAATCTAAACCAAGACCCTTCTGAACAGTTTGATATCGCAGAAGAACATCCTGAAATTCTTCAACAAATTCAAGATGCAGTTGCCAAACACAACTCTAAATTAGTACGAGGGGAAGATCAACTCGCTGACCGGGAATAAAGTAAAGCCATAAAGCTATTGTGTATTTTACAAATTGAAGTATATTTGCAGCCCTTTAAGGGACAAAAGAATTAATAACCAGGGTCGGGCACCCTACAAATTACTGTGATATGCCAGTTAAAATTAGATTACAAAGACACGGTAAAAAAGGAAAACCATTTTATTGGATCGTTGCAGCGGATGCAAGAGCAAAAAGAGATGGTAAATTCTTGGAAAAATTAGGAATCTACAATCCTAATACCAACCCAGCAACAATCGAATTAAATCTTGACAACTCCGTTCAGTGGTTACAGAATGGTGCACAACCTACAGATACCGCTAGAGCGATATTATCTTACAAAGGTGCTATGTTGAAGCATCACTTGTTAGGTGGTCTTCGTAAAGGCGCTTTAACGGAAGAACAAGTTGAAGAAAAGTTCACTGCTTGGATGGCTGAAAAAGAAAAATCCGTTGCTGATAAAGTCGGTGGTTTGGATAAAGTAAAAGCAGAAGCTAGAGCGGCTGCCTTGAAAGCTGAAAAAGAAGTAAACGAAAAACGGGCATTGGCTGCTGCAGAAGCTGAATTGCCAGAAGAGATCGTAGCATCTGAAATTGTTGTGGAAGAAGCAGCTAAAGTAGAAGAAGCCGCCACTGAGGCTGTTGAAGAAACTGCCGCTGAAGAAGCTCCTGCAGTAGCGGAAACTCCAGCTTCGGAAGAGGTCGCTGAAGTTGCAGAGGAAGCTCCGGCAGCAGAGGAAGCTCCGGCAGCAGAGGAAGCTCCGGCAGCTGAGGAAGCTCCGGCAGCTGAGGAAGCTCCAGTTGCTGAAGAAGCGAAAGAAGAAGAATAATACATTTTTGAAACGATGCAAAAGGAAGACTGTTTCTACCTAGGCAAAATCGTTTCGAAATATAGTTTTAAGGGCGAGGTACTGGTAAAGATAGATACTGACGAACCCGAATTATACGATAATATGGAATCAGTTTTTGTTGCGCTCCGCAACAATCTGGTTCCATTTTTTATTACTAAATGTCGATTACACAAGTCTCAATTATTGCGTATCGATTTTGAAGAAGTGAATTCAGAAGATGATGCGGAAAAGATTATGGGCTCAAAAATATATCTTCCACTTTCATTTCTACCAAAACTAAAAGGGAATAAATTCTACTTTCATGAAGTCATCGGTTTTACCGTTATGGATGACGAACATGGTGATATCGGAATTATTCAAAGTGTAAACGATACTACTTCTCAAGCCCTTTTTGAAATCTTGAAAGGAGATAAACAAGTATTGATTCCTATCAATGATGATATTATCAACAAAGTAGACCGTGAAAACAAGATGATTCATGTGACCACCCCTGAAGGCTTGGTAGCCCTTTATTTGTCTTAAGCAAGTCTATTTCAAAGCGACTTCTCAGCAGGTCAAAAATTTCTTGACTTCTTCCGCTGCATTCTTAGTTATTCAATAAAAGCGATTATAGTTTGCCATTGTTGTGGGCAGCAACTATTAATTCTTGATTCCCTTAGACAATAGCCGCATTTTTTTTGGCCAAAACGACTTTTATGGAGAATGTCGATTATTCTTTTGCTTAATGACTTTTGAATTTTCCATCGTTTTCAATTACCAAAATAGAATTCGTAAAGGGGCTTTTCACCCAGATGTTCCATCCAGAGATATGTTCCTCTACAATTGCGGAAATCTTATGCCCAAAAATAATTGCGGGTGAGATTACTGATTGCCGATGAACATGCGGCTTATTTTTATCGGATCGTATCTTTCGATACTGTTCATATAAATACCATTTTATATGCTCGTCCCTTGGTATTGAAAAATTTGCCAAGCCCCCTGTATCTTCCGAAAAATAGACATATCCCCACCTTTCCGGCTCATGCATGTTAATAACCCCTTGAGGCGACCAGACCCAATTGTATTCTGGTAGAAAATTTCCGGCCTTATCTTTTTTTCTGGAATATCTTTTATCTAGAAGGCCAAAATTCCAATTGACCCGCGAAAAATTAATTCTCCAATATTCATTTTTTGGAATTTTTGTTTTTCCACCAGGTTCCGTATCAAAAGACCAAGGAATGGCAACTTCTACTGACCAGCCTTTGTCTACATCCGATGCATCATTCAGCGTACCTTGAATATGTACTGCCGACTTTAGACCTTTAAAATCCCACCCACCTAATATCTTACCCTGATTGCGGTATGGTTTTGACAAGAACAAATCCCATATCGTATTTAGAGCGTTCATTTCAAACTCATAATAATTATGGGTATCACCATCTGGATCAATAAAAATTTCAAAATCATTATTATAAAAAATGATGGTATCCCGTTCCTTCAAATTTGCCCAAATGTGTGGTTCAGACAATTGAGCGTATAGGTATAGGTTTTGATCATCCCATGTCATCTTCATCCGGGTATCATACGAAGGTTTTCTTTTTCCCTCAATATCTATGAACAGGTCAGACCATGCTGCTTTTTCCCAAGAAGCTTCATCTGGTTTGCCATCAATAGTCAAATCGTCTATGGCTTTATTCGCGACATAAATCTTTGGGGGGTCTTGACTAAAACCAATTGCAAATTTGGCGCAAAGGAATATAAACGATAGAATAGTTTTCTTTCCTGTCAATGATAAAAGTAAGGTCATCTTGGTATTCATTTTTTGGTTGAGCTAAATTTACCAAAATATATAATCCACAAATCTTTGGGCAGTTTTACCGAAGATTCACCTTCTAATAAATTCATGGGAATTAATAGGTCCATTACAGTTGCTATTGAAAAAGTTGATGAAGTTGAAGCAACAATTTTCAATAAGGCGGTAATGGCAATATCAGTAGCTATTGGTCTGATACAGAAGATAGGATTTTAACCCTGATAGATGCATCCAAAATCCATAGACAGGTTTTGTCTTTTCTAAGCCGAAAACATCCTTATTATTGCCCTTTATATTTAAGCCTACCCTAAGTTTACCACTATTTGTACCGTTAGCGCAAAGCCACTTCACAGAACGCTAGGCATTTCTTGACTTCTTCTACGGCATTCGAATTTTCGGGCACTTCGTATTCCAATTCAACTGTTGCCGGAAAATTGTATTTATTGTTTCGTATGAGTTGTAGCGCTTGGGCAATAGGGGTATCGCCTTGCCCCCAAGAAAGGTTTCCCTTATCATGCTCTGGAGTTTGACGGTCCTTCAAATGCATGCTTTTTATTCGGTCATGTTTCGCTATGATAATCTCCATAGGCTTGGAATTTCCGGCGGCAACATAGTGTCCCAAATCTAGGTTGAGCGTGTTATATTCCGATTGTTCAAGAGCGGTATCCCACAACGTAGGTGTTTGTTGCTCATGCCCGTGGTACCCAACATAAATTCCGTTCTTTTTGGCAAGGGTCCCCAAGCGCATGGTATGCGCATCATCACTCGGGTGCTCCACGGTAACATGGCTTGCACCGAGCATCTTTCCGGCCTTCATGCCCCATTCGATATCCGCGTCAGAATTGTCTTTCCCAAAGGTATTTCTAGGTTTAAAAGCGTAGATGTTGACTCCGGCATCATTGTACATTTTACGAAATTGAGCAAATTTATCCATGTCAGCAGTACTGCGCCATTCCGATACTTGCTTCTTATACGATTCTTGTTGTATCGTCATATCGGCTAATTCTTTTCCTTCTTCTTCCGTAATTTCACCATCACGTCTTTTTCGCATCAATCCCCACATTTTTGACATGTCCATTGGGTTTTCCGGTCTTCCTGCAAAAGTCTCAGCGGGATCACCGATTAGTTCTATGGCATTCATTCCAGAATCTAGAACATACTTCAAAGTGGCTTCGGCACTTTGGTCTTCCATACTTCTAAAAGAGTAGGTAATCACCCCAATCTGTACCCCATTGATCAATGAGTTGGGTTTCTTGTAATACTTCAAGATGCTGGGGGCACTAAAAAGGGAGGGGGGCATAATTGCCGACCCCACCGTGACAAGTGCCGTATTTCGAATGAATTTTCGTCTTCCTAATAATTTGTCTTGTTCTTTCATATTAAGATGCTATTGAATGATTAGTTGTTCTTTTGTGATATCAGCCCCATAAAGCTTCATTTGACGAATCGACCAAGGAATCTCGAGGTCTTCTTCAGGACCAAAATCAGCAGCTAAAGTGATACGTAAAAATTTCAACTGCGTGGGTTTGAAAATTATGGCAATGTTAGCATGATTAGCAGTATTTTCAACAAGTGGCTGCCAATTAGTACCGTCAATTGAAACTTCTAGAATATAGGAACGAGGAAATGTTTGTAATGGAGGTGGTGCATCGGGTCGCCATCCCCTTGAAATCGGAGGGGCATTAAAATGCACTTCGGAGAGATTCATTTGCTTCGGAAATTCTATTTGAAACCACATTCCTCTTTTCTGATTCCCACCTGTACTCCATCCTTCAAAATTAAAGGCGCTGGCAGGCGACGCCGAACCGCCAATCCGAGTCGGAACGGTATGACTTGCAGTTATTTTCCATTCTTTGGAGGGTAAAAGAATTTGAGGTACATCACTGACCAGCTCATCATAGGTATATGGCTTCTCTCGTCCTTTGGTTTTTTGGCGTATTTGTGAGACCTCTTCTTTGGTAATCATAGTCGCATGATTAGAAAGATTCGTTCGAATGTACGAGGTGACCGCTGCAATCCATTCATCAGACTGCTCTTTGTTGCCTACCATAATTCCTGCAGGATAGGACTTGCCGTCTAACGGCCCCTCCATTCCATGCATTACGGTTTTGATGATATAATCCGGATGCGATTGTACCCGAATCGACCCGCTCAATGGGGGTGCCATAACCAAACCATCACCGACAGGGGTGCCGTTACCGTCATTACCATGACATTGCACGCAAAGTTCGTTGAAAATAATCTTCCCTTTCTCTAAATTCGATTTTTGTGCCTCTGAAATTTCAGCCCCCGAAATCTCCCACCAATTTCTAACTTCCGGTGGATTCAAAATCTGGCTACCTATGGTCTGTATCCCTTTAGCTTTACGTGTCTTAAGAAGTTCTTTTAAATGGCGTTTCAATTCAGGAACCTTTAAAACATGAGCCGTAAGTACTGCTTGTATCACTACATCAGTATCTTTATTCGATAACAATTTAAAATACTCATCGGACAACGATTTACTTCCGGTTTTGTATAAGGTCTCACTTGCTCGAAGTGCCTGAATCCGCATTCTCGGACTGGGATCATTGAACAGGTCTAGAAGTAAATCAGGAGTAAGGGTGCCCAATCCTTCTAAACACCAAAGCGCATGAAAGCGGGCCATAAGATTTTGATTTTCTTTGACCATAGCTTCCAATTGTGGCGAAATACTTTTGTCTTTTGATAATACGATCAACTGTTGCGCCTTATCACGCCACCACCCGTTTTCATGTTCTAAATGCCCGACCAGTTCGGCTGGTGACTCTTCGAGCATTTTGGGTTTGTTCATATCGCGTGACTTACTATCATGGGTTATGCGCCAAATTCTGCCTAATTGAATAACCTTGTCTAACTGATATTGCTTGATTTTATACCGCAAATAAGTGCCTTCTTGTGCCCAATTTCCCTCTTGAATAATACCATGATACATGTCGGCGATATAGAGTGTGCCGTCTGGGGCTGTGACCATATCAACTGGTCGAAATAGGGGGTCTGTTGATTTCAGGAATTCGGACTTTTGCTCTTGATAGGGGTTGTGTAATGTGGTCAATCCTTCGGTTACGACCGGATCAACCTGACGAATGATTCTAGCAACCGGTTCCCCATAGAACAATTGACCATAAAGTTCTTTTGGTAAGCGATCGCCTCTGTAAATATCATTTCCTGCAGCACCTGTTACCCGTTTGGGTCCTCCAGTGTCCTCTCGAACCCTATCCATACCTTCTTGTAGGTCAGCGACCTTAACGACTGCCCCCCATGGCTCCTCAAAACCCTCGGCGTAATTGTTTTCATATTTAAAATTACCGTAATGCACCGGAAATTGAAACTGCGAGGGCAGGCCACTTGCCCCACCCAAAAACCAAAGTTTACCATCATCATCATGGGTAACGCCCCACTGCGCTCTGTTATAACCGGTATTTTCGCGAATTATTCCTGCCGGCGTTTCCCTTATACGAAAAGCATTATAGGTGCTATATAGCCAATTATCCATATTGTAATACATAAAGGCCTGTTGATGCTCTACATTACCTGAACGTCCATATTTATTCGTGAAGAATTCTTTTTTGTCGGCCTTACCATCACCATCGGTATCGGAATATTTGTAAACAATATCTTCGTCCGAATTCATGGTCAAAACGGCATCTTTTCCGTAAGGCAGTACAAAACGCGGAAAAATAAGACTGTCAACAAAGACCGTTCCTGTTTCATATACTCCATCATTATCGGTATCGGCCCATCGCGATATTCTACTTACCGGTTCTAAGGTACCCTCTGAATCTATGTTCAACATATATGTGCGCAACTCCAATACGAACATTCGGCCGTTACCATCGAAAGCAATCGCCCCTGGCTGTTCTATTTGAGGCTCGGTAAGAATCGGCGTTATATGATACCCTTCGGGCAAAATAAATGTTTTTGCCTCTTCGTTGGCATATAAAGGTAGTACTGGTTTTTTTTGCGCTACATCAATACCTTTCCAATCTTCATGTTCGGGATCTATTCCTTGAGGTAGCGGAAGTTTGGGAAGGGAGTCAGACATTGCTCCGATGACCTGATCTACCGGATGCCGTTCTTTTTGCACCGGCGTACAATTATAAAGAAATACAAAACAGGCTATTAAGACAACAGGCTTATAATACATTAGACTTGCTCTTTTTTTAAAGTCGTTCGAAGAATGCCACATTCCTATTATTTTTAATCATGAATGCATGAATGCATGAAAATTAAGTATATTCAAACCAATTAACAAGCTTTTCTTTATGACTAACAAACTACATCGTAAATGTTCAAAATCCTTTTTAGGGGGTATGCTGTTATCCGTACTTCAAGTCTGCATTATAGCCTGTAAAGACAAAACTGAAAAATCGGTTGCTACGAAAGTTTCACCACCAAATGTGGTTCTGGTTTTTACTGATGATCAGGGCTATAATGACCTTGGTGTTTTTGGAGCGAATGATATTGCCACACCAAACCTGGACCAAATGGCTGCAGATGGTATAAAATTGACCAGCTATTATTCTGCCCAGGCCGTATGTTCTGCATCACGCGCCGGAATCTTGACAGGTTGCTATCCCAACCGTATTGGGATTCACAATGCCTTAGGGCCAGGAAATACCCACGGAATAAACGAATCGGAAACTACCATGGCGGAAATGCTGAAAGCGAAGGGATATAAGACAGCTATTTATGGGAAGTGGCATTTGGGACATCACCAAAAATTTCTACCGACAAGGCACGGATTCGATGAATGGTTCGGCATTCCCTATTCAAATGATATGTGGCCTTTTCATCCACAGCAAGGCCCTGTTTTTAATTTTCCCGATTTACCACTTTATGAAAACGAGACCATCATCGATACGCTATTGGAGCAATCGCAATTAACTACCCAAATCACCGAACGTAGTGTGGATTTTATAAATCGCAATAAAGACAATCCGTTCTTTTTATACGTGCCACATCCGCAACCGCATGTGCCTTTATTTGTATCGGATAAGTTCAAGGGAAAATCAAATAGGGGCCTGTATGGGGATGTCATCATGGAAATCGATTGGTCCGTCGGAGAAATTCTAAGGGCCTTGAAAGCAAATGGCCTAGAAGAAAACACTATCGTTATTTTCACCTCGGATAATGGCCCATGGTTGTCTTACGGCAACCACGCTGGAAGTGCGTTTCCGCTTCGAGAAGGCAAAGGAACTGCTTGGGAAGGCGGTCAGCGCGAACCTTTTATCATGAAATATCCTGATAAGTTGAAACCCGGTAGAATATTAGATACTCCGATAATGGCAATAGATATGCTTCCTACTATTGCAGAGCTAACAAACGCAGATCTTCCCATAAAAACCATAGATGGCAAAAGTGTTTGGAAAGTACTCACAGGTGAATCAAAAGAAAACCCACAAGAAGCTTATTTCTTCTATTACCGTGTGAACGAACTTTTCGGGGTTCGTTATGGCAAATGGAAATTATACTTCCCACATCGGTATCGCACGATGAGCGGACAAGAATTGGGCAAAGACGGATTACCGGGCGATTACAAAATGATCGATATGGAAAAAATTGAATTATATGATGTGGTCAGTGATATTAGTGAAACAAAAAACGTTGCGGAAGAAAATCCTGAAGTGGTAGAAAAAATCAAATTACTTGCGAATGCTATGAGAGCGCGATTAGGGGATTCGCTGTTAGCATTGGAAGGTTCGGAAACCAGACCTGCAGGCCAATTGAATGAATAGCATAAAATATACCGTGATGTCGAGCAGCGTCGAGAAGATAGTGGCAGAAATGGTTGTCGACCTTCGATTATGCTCAGGGTGACAACTTAGACTGATCGTAAAAACAAAAATTGAACAAACCTTTCAAATTCAAACAATTCACTGTTCATCAAGACCGCTGTGCCATGAAAATCGGTACTGATGGTGTACTTCTTGGTGCCTGGGCAACAATTCAAAACGAAAATTCGTCAATCTTGGATATTGGCGCCGGCACCGGACTACTATCCTTAATGTTGGCACAACGAAGTCTTGCAGAAAACATAGAGGCATTGGAAATTGATGAAGAAGCCTATGAACAATGTGTTGAGAATTTTGAGGCCTCCCCTTGGGCGGACAGGCTGTTTTGTTATCATGCCGGATTGGATGAGTTTATCGAGGAGTTGGCCGAGCCCTTTGATTTGATTATTTCCAACCCGCCATTTTATTCGGAAGCCGTTACCAGTGGAAATACTTCTCGAGACACCGCAAGGCAAAATCAATCTTTGCCTTTTGACGAATTGTTAGAGGGGGTCTCAAAATTACTTTCACCCGATGGCCTTTTTACGACCATTGTGCCTTTTAAAGAGGAACAGGCTTTTGTTAGGTTGGCTGCTTCCTTTGGGCTTTTTCCCAATAGGATTTTAAGGGTTAAGGGAAACTCCTCCGTAGAGGTAAAAAGAAGTCTATTGGAATTCGGTTTTAAGGAAAGTGACGTTTCCGAAGACGAATTGACCATCGAAATAAAGCGACACGAATACACCGAGCAATACATCGAACTTACCAAAGAATTTTATTTGAAAATGTAATTGCTAAACCAAACGCTTCAAGGGTCTGGTCAAACAAGTTGGGCCTCCACCTCCTTTTACACTAATTTCTAGGCCTTTATAAGTGAACACTTCACAGCCGGCTTTTTCAAGCACTGCTTGCGTTTTTGGATTGCCTTCGACCATAATGCACTTTCTGGGGCCTATAGCCAATACATTACAACCCATACTTACAAATTCATCTTCAGGGACCTCGACCAATTTATAACCCATATCCAATAACAGATTTCTAAATCTTATGGGCATTAATGGGGAATAAACTACGGCCAAATCCTTGTCGACAGGACTCAAAATAGACATTAAATGGAATACATCTTGAACGCCTCTATAATGTGGCAAATCTGCTACAATTACCTCAACACCATGTGGGGAAAGAAACGCTTTCAATTGTCGAATACCTTCTAAATTGGTTCTGTAGGTGTGCCCCACTGCCAAGGTTTTTTCATTTAACCAAGCAACATCACCGCCTTCAAGAGTTCCAGGTGCCCGAATAGCCCCTAAAACAGGAATACCATTAAGCTCGAAAGCCTTCCTTTGGGCACTAGGTTCCATTTTTCTTGCCTCCTTACCCATTGTACAAATTAGCATTCCATAATCTGTGGCTATTGACGCATCTCTACAATACATAGCATCCAAAGACACCTTTTTATCCATAGGAAAATACTTCGTGTCAATACCTGCATTCTTCAAAATGGTTTCAAAAGCGATATATTCGATTTTAGACGCTGTTAAATCTGGCTTGGAAAGATAGTTTAGTGCCTCCCATTCGGCCATCAATTTAGGCTCATCAACAAAGGCATCGGCTGCTGTTTTAAGAAACACGGAAGCTAACGGA
Source organism: Maribacter sp. (assembly GCA_029287355.1). GTDB lineage: Bacteria > Bacteroidota > Bacteroidia > Flavobacteriales > Flavobacteriaceae > Maribacter_C. The sequence goes on from JARFRH010000019.1 coordinate 18,065, forward strand.
AGATATTCAGAATGACAGGTATACCTCATTTGTGATGTATCGTTTTTGCTTTGTTTCTAAATTTCATCCAAACGTAAAAGGGAATTCCGGCCAATAGCAATAAAAGTCCCCAGTAAACTGCCTTTTCACCTGCCCCGTATATAGCCCATAATGAGTAAATAAAGGCGAGACCGGCCAAGGTGATTTTAGGAAGCCATTTCATATTTGGTAGTTTTCGTTCTACAAGAATCAGAACATACGCGGCGGTTGTAAACAAATAAGGTATTAGGGCGGTAAGCGTGGAAAGTAAGATGATGAATTTAAATTGTTCCACTAATCCGTCCGAATAATTCATCAACATCAAAATCGACGTTAAAACGCTGCCAATAATCATCCCTAAGGCAGGAACGCCCTTTTTGTTTTCTCTTCTGAATATCCGGGGAAACAAATCGTCTTTTGCTGTGGCCATCGCAATTTGACCTTGTATCAATATCCAACCATTCAACGCGCCAAAAGCAGCTATGGCGGCTCCAGCGGCAACCAACCCACGACCCCATTCACCGGCAATGATATCCATGGCATCAGCAAAAGGTGCCGGCGATTTTGATAGCATATCCGAAGGTATCATTCCCATAACTACCACGGTACTCAAAACATAAACTAAAGTGGTTATAATGGTACCCAACAGGGTCGCTTTGGGAATTGTTTTTTCCGGGTTTTCCACATTACCAGCTGGTACAGTTGCGCTTTCTACGCCCAAAAAGGCATATAAAGTCATCGTTGCCGTTATCGCGATCGCACCCATATTAGTTTCTTTACTCGGATTAAATGGTATGAAATTATCAATATTGAAAAAGAAGATGCCACTAATAATTACAAGTACTAAGGGAATTAACTTTAGAAACGTTGTTATGACTTGCATATTACCTGATTCCCGCACTCCTTTGGAATTGACCCAGGTTAAAAACCAGATGGTACACAACCCAAGTAAAACTGCATAAACTGCATTTGTTTCCAATATCGGGACGAATACGGTCAGGGCACTTATAAAGGCTATAGTTATGGCCGCATTGGCCACCCAAGTCGATATCCAATAGCCCCAGGCTACCAAGAAACCGGCAAAATCGCCTAAACCTTCTTTTGTGTACACATAAGGACCTCCATTTTTATCTCGAACCAGCTTGCTTAGGTTGCTAAAAATCGCAGCTAATAACAAAGCCCCTATTGCCGAAAAAAGCCACCCAAAAATACTTATACCACCATAAGCGGCCAAGGCTGCGGGCATCAAAAAAACCCCTGCCCCGATCATATTCCCTATTACTAAGGATGTACTTATCCATAGCCCAATTTTTTTTGTTTCCTGGCCCATACACTTCGATCGGCGTATTTATTAGATAATTGGCTACATTTGAGAAGACACTTTCCGAATGTACAAATTAAATCCAAATGGGTTACCACTTTCATATTCATTCAGATATTACCAAGGCAGAAACCTTACCGACATCCTTCTATATAGACCCAGAAATCTTCGAGGCACTTAAAAAGGATGTTTTTTATAAGTCATGGCAGTGGGTAGGTGATACCAATCTAGTTCATGAAACGCAAAATTCACATCCCTTTGTTTTGTTGGATGGGTTCATGGCCGAGCCTGTACTCTTGACTAAAGACGCTAATGACACGATTCATTGCTTAAGTAATGTTTGCACACATCGAGGAAACCTTTTGGTCAATGCAGCTGGAAAAACAAAAAAATTGATCTGTGGATACCATGGAAGACGGTTCGCTCTAGATGGAAAATTTGAACACATGCCCGAATTCAAGGAAACCAAAGATTTTCCAAGACCTTGTGATAGTTTACATCAATTTCCAGTGCGCCAATGGGGTCCTTTATTGTTCGCAGGGTTAAATCCATTATTTGACTTTCAAGAGGTTTTGGACAACATGAATGAACGTGTGGGGTTTTTGCCATTAGACGAATTTAAACTAGATAAAAGCCGAGACAAAAACTATATGGTCAATGCCCATTGGGCACTGTACTGTGATAATTACCTAGAGGGTTTTCATATTCCTTTTGTCCATGAAGATTTAGATGCCGTTCTTGACTATGGAAGTTACGACACCATACTATATGACTATTGCAATCTTCAAATTGGTTATGCGGAAGGCACCGAAGAAGTTTTCGATTTGCCTGAAAATCATCCCGATTTTGGCAAACAAATTGCAGCCTATTATTATTGGGTATTCCCAAATATGATGTTCAATTTTTATCCCTGGGGCGTATCGGTAAATCTGGTTCAGCCGCAGGCGATGAACAAAACAAAAGTATCCTTCGTCAGTTATGTTTATGATAAGACTAAATTAGGCAAGGGTGCAGGTTCAGGCTTGGACAAAGTGGAATTGGAAGATGAAGTAGTCGTTGAGGGCGTTCAGAAAGGAATACAATCTCAATTTTATAAGGCCGGAAGATTTTCGCCGATGCGTGAAAAAGGGGTACACCATTTTCACCAACTCTTGGCGCAATTTTTAAACACCTAAACCCTTATGTCCATACATTTATTTGATGTTTAAAATATAACAATAGATAGACATATTGTTATATTTTTTCTATATACCTTTGCTGAAATTTTAGCTATGCGACCAGATTTATTTGAAGCACCTGACTACTACAACCTTGACGATTTATTCACGGAAGAACATCTTTTGGTACGTGACGCAGCGCGTCAATGGGTAAAGCGTGACGTCTCACCCATTATTGAAGCGTATGCTCAAAAAGCGGAATTTCCTAAACAAATTATCGTAGGATTGGCCGAGATCGGTGCATTCGGACCTTATATTCCCGAAGAATATGGCGGAGCGGGCTTAGATCAAATCAGTTACGGACTCATCATGCAAGAAATAGAGCGTGGTGATAGTGGCGTGCGTTCTACTGCATCCGTACAATCGTCATTGGTCATGTACCCTATTTTTACCTATGGAAATGAAGAACAAAGGAAAAAATACCTTCCAAAATTGGCTACGGGGGAATGGATGGGATCTTTTGGATTGACGGAACCCAACCACGGTTCAAATCCTAGTGGGATGGAAACCAAATTCAAAGACATGGGAGACCATTATTTGTTGAACGGCGCGAAGCTCTGGATTTCAAATTCACCTTTTTGTGATATTGCAGTTGTATGGGCAAAAAATGAGGCAGGTCGTATTCATGGCCTTATCGTGGAACGTGGCATGGAAGGTTTTTCTACTCCTGAAACACACAACAAATGGTCTTTACGAGCTTCGGCAACCGGTGAATTGATTTTTGATAATGTAAAAGTGCCAAAAGAGAATCTGCTACCAGGCAAAAACGGACTTGGAGCTCCTTTGGGTTGTTTAGATTCAGCCCGATATGGCATCGCATGGGGTGCAATAGGCGCGGCAATGGATTGTTATGATACCGCATTGCGTTATGCGAAAGAAAGAATTCAGTTTGGCAAACCAATCGCGGCCTTTCAACTACAGCAAAAGAAATTGGCCGAAATGATTACTGAAATCACAAAAGCACAATTGTTGGCTTTTCGATTAGGCCAACTGAAAAATGAAGGCAAAGCATCTACCGCACAAATTTCTATGGCAAAACGGAACAATGTTGATATGGCCATCAAAATCGCTCGAGAAGCAAGACAAATATTGGGAGGAATGGGTATCACGGGTGAGTACAGTATCATGCGCCATATGATGAACCTTGAAAGTGTCATTACTTACGAGGGCACGCATGATATTCACTTGTTGATTACAGGAAGTGATATTACCGGTATTCCAGCTTTTCAGTAGTTTTGTAAGCAACAGCAACAAATTACCTAATATCGTTACATGAGATACATAACGCTTTTTGCGCTTGTGCTTTTATTGGCATGCAAAACTGATAAAAAAGCAGAGGTACCCACAGGAATAGTTGAAAAGGATTCCACCAAAATCGTAAAGCTTCATACTCCAGATGCGCTCCTAGGTGGGTTATTTGCAGAAGTTCAACTAAAGCAAGTTTTCGAAGATGGCAAAACATTTGTTGATTGTACTGCCAAATATCCATACGAGACGATTCGCAAAAACTACGCAGCGCAAAAAATGGATTCCGATTTTGACTTAAAGGCTTTTGTCTTAAATCACTTTGAAGTACCGCCCTCGGTAACATCCGATTTTAAATCAGACCCCACTCGTTCTGCCGCTCAACATGTTGAAGCGCTTTGGCCCGTTTTACAACGAAAATCAGACCTAGCTATAGATGGTAGCACATTGATTACACTCCCCAGCCCATATATTGTGCCGGGCGGCCGTTTTCGTGAAGTGTATTATTGGGATAGCTATTTTACCATGCTCGGGCTCGCGGAAAGTGGAAAATTTGATATCATTACAGACATGTTAGACAACTTCGCACACTTGATTCAAACTGTCGGTCATATCCCTAATGGTAACAGAACCTATTACATTACTAGATCGCAACCTCCTTTTTTTTCGCAGATGGTAGCGCTACTTGCAAAGTATGAAGGCGATGCAATTTATGAGAAATACAAAGTTGCCCTTCGAAAAGAGTATGAATTCTGGATGGAAGGGCAAAATGCAACAGATGCACCTATAAAACATTGTGTGAGCACGCCATCCGGAATCATGAATCGCTATTATGATCTAGGCGATACACCTCGTCAAGAATCATATCGCGAAGATTATGAATTGGTTCAAAAAATGAAGGGTGGGGCAAAAATGTATCGTGACCTAAGGGCTGGAGCCGAATCGGGTTGGGATTATACCACACGTTGGTTCGCAGATGGAAAAACGATGGAGACCATCGAAACCACCGATATTCTCCCCGTCGATTTGAATGCATTGCTATACGGACTAGAAGCCGTTTTGACCCGCTGCTATTCCAATGATGAGGCATTTGTAGCTACCTTAAAAACCAGCATGAACAACAGAAAGGATTTTTTAGAAGACTATGCCTGGAACTCGGAGGACAAGGTTTTTGAAGATTACAATTGGGTAAAACAAGAACAGACTAAAATCAAATCTTTGGCGACGGTCTATCCATTGTTCTTCAATATGGCAACACAAGAACAAGCGGATGGAGTTGCCGCCTACATAAAGCAACATTTCTTGAAACCAGGAGGCTTACCTGCCACTTTGAATCATTCAGGTCAGCAATGGGACGCACCTAACGGATGGGCTCCTTTACAATGGATGGCCATCAAAGGATTAGACAACTATGGGCATTCGGATCTGGCAAAAACCATCGCAGAACGGTGGGTGGGGCTGAATGAAAAAGTATATGCCAATTCCGGTAAGTTTGTAGAAAAATATAATGTAGAAGACATGACACTAGAAGCTGGAGGAGGGGAATATCCTGTTCAGGACGGTTTTGGTTGGAGTAACGGCGTTTACTTAGCACTTAAGGCCTATTTGAAAAAATAAGGCTAGTCCATTGTCTTTATTAATCGAATTCTTATCGATTTACTAATCGGGGTTTTGCTTTTATCGGCAAAATGATTGTAGGGTACCAAAACATTGGTTTCTGGAAAATAGGCCGCCAAATCACCTTTAGGTATGGCATAAGGAACGACCTTAAATCTATAAGCCGTTCGTACAGTATCATCATAGGTACTTGTCATATTGACTACATCTAATTTATTTAAATCGGCAGCTTTCATATCATCCGGATTCATAAATAAAACCCTTCGTTCGTTGTAAACACCTCGATAGCGGTCGTCTAACCCATAAATCGTAGTATTGAATTGGTCATGCGAACGAATGGTCATGAGCATATACTCATCAGGCTTTAAATCATGCTTAGGAATTTTGTTAATGGTCAATTGGGCTTTCCCGTTAGGTAATTTGCTAAAGTCCAATTCACGAACATTGTTGGGCAAATAGTACCCTGTACCTTTCGCACGCCTCTCCGTGTCTTTGAAGCCCTTAACAACCATATCGATTTTTTCTCGGATAAGGTCATAATTTTCACCAAGCGCTTTCCAATCCATCGAGTGGTTCCCATTAAAAAAGGTATCGGCCAATTGGGCAATAATATCCGGTTCGCTTTTAATCGTATCGGAAGCAGGCTTTAGCAAGCCCTGGGACTGTCGTATCTGCCCCATGCTATTCTCAACGGTAATATGGCGCAACTTCCCCTTTTTCATATCCTTTTCAGAACGCCCGAAGGTGGGGAGCAACAATGCCTTTTTTCCGGTAACCAAATGTGTACGATTCAACTTGGTGCTTACTTGAACCGTCAAATCACAATTTTGCATGGCCTCAGCTGTATATACGGTATCCGAGGCGGCCATTAAGAAGTTTCCCCCGAGGCACATAAAGAATTTGGCCTTTTTATCGTACATCGCCTTCATGGCATCGACCGTATCATAACCTTCTTTAGATGGAGGCGTAAAACCCAAATGTTTTTCTATTCTGTCATTTAATTCCTTGTTCACGATATGCATGATACCTACACTTCGATCCCCTTGAACATTGCTATGGCCACGAACCGGACAAGTACCGGCATTCGGTTTTCCGATAGCCCCTTTGAGCAAAAGAAGATTCACATATTCACGTATATTCTCAACTCCGTTTTTGTGTTGGGTAAGACCCATCGCCCAACACACGACTATTTTCGATTTTCTAGCCAGAAGATTTACCGCTTCATTGATTGTTTCAAGTGCTACGCCACACTGCGCTAAAAGTACTTTTTCATCATGGGTTTTTAAATCATTGAGCAATTCTTGGTAACCATCAACATAGGTTTTCAAAAACTGATGATCAAAGATGTCATTTTTTATAGCATCCAAAGCCGCAAGCTTTATAAGTATCAATTTGATGAGTGGAATATCCTGATTGATTTTTACGGGAAGGTGCAGATCGGCAATATCCTCTCCCGAGCCTATCCAACCACTCAAATGCTGTGGGTTTTTAAAATTCACGAGTCCAGATTCTTTTAGTGGATTGATGCTAATCACTTTACCCCCGTTCTGTTTGCATTTTTCTAGAGCCGATAGCATTCTTGGATGGTTCGTACCCGGATTTTGACCAGCAACGATGACCACTTCGGCTTCGTATAAATCTTCCAATTTGATAGAACCTTTACCGATGCCCAAAGTTTCGCCAAGGGCCACTCCACTTGATTCATGACACATGTTCGAACAATCTGGCATATTATTGGTCCCTACAGCTCGAGCGAACATTCCGTATAAGAAAGCGGCCTCATTACTTGATCTTCCTGAAGTGTAGAAAATAGCATCATCCGGTGATTCTAGTTTTTTAAGTTCCGAAGAAATCATTTCATAGGCCTCATGCCAATCAATAGGTTCATAATGAATCGATCCTTCACGCATTACCAAGGGTTCGATAATCCGACCAAATTTATTCAACTCATAATCGGTCAATAATGAAAGTTCTTCAACTGAATATTTATTGAAAAAGTCTGCCCCAATGTGGGAAGTAGTCGCTTCATCGGCCAATGCCTTCGCCCCATTTTCACAATACTCTGCGAATTTTGATGTCTTCTCAGGATCCGGCCATGCACAACTTGGGCAACTAAAACCGTCTTGTTGGTTCATCTTTAACAAAGCGTTCATTGAACGAACAACGCCCATCTCTTTGAAACTATGACGCAACGCCGCCTGAACTCCTAAAGGTCCTGCCGAAACGCGCATAGGATCTTTTAACTTGATATCTAAAAAATCTTGATTGCCTCGTACCGAAACTTTTCTTCGAAAGCCATTTCCCATTATCACACTTTTACACTCCTAAAATTAGTTTTTATTTCGCTAGCAAAAATCTGTGTTGCCGAAAAAACAGGTTCAATCGTAGCCTAAAAAACAAAATCATAGGCACTCACCACAACTTTGCCTTAGTACACATCATTTCTTTTCCCTAATTGTGAACCCGTCATATATTTGGAGTGTAATTAAGAAATAAAATTTTTCATTTTCATATAGTGTTCTCGTAAAAGAGCTCCGATCGAAAGACGGAGCTCTTTTTAGTTGGGGGCATCGCCCCCTTTTAGTATAGTACTCGGACGGAATCGGATCAACTACTTTTGCGCTTTAGTTCAAAAGCTATTTTACGAACGCCATGGTCAGTATCCCATTCTTTGGTATCGGTAAAACCAAAGCTCCGATACAATTGTTTTGCAGGTTCGTTGGCCAAACCTGTTTCTACCGTTACAATTTCGGATGGGTGATTTTGTAAAACATATTGAATTAGTTCACTAGCCAACCCTTTACGGAAATATGCTGGGTCTACTACTAAACTTTGAATATGGATGGAATTGTCGCGCTCTTTTATTTCTATAACTGCTGCTAGGAATTCCGTTTTGCGATATCCATAAAAAATAGTTTCGCTTGCTACGAATTCATTTAGTTTTCGTTTTAAAGGCGGGAAGTTTTCCGCCTTCAACAATTTTGCCTCTACTGCATATGATAGCTGGAATACAGCACGAATATGCTCCGCGGTTTCAACTGAGGTATGGTCAAGTTTTGAAATCATCGCTTGTTTGCTATTGTGTAATTTGTCGATATAACTCCTCCCCCATTTTTCGAACCACACCGACTACTAAGGCATTACCCATGAAAAAAGCTCTTTTGGCATCTGTAACCCCGTCTAATTCGGTATGATTATCCGGAAACATATTCAAGCGTTCCAACTCAACGGGGGTCAATCTTCGGAGGCCTTTCTTAGAATTGATTACATGTTTAAATCGTGATGGTGACTTACCGCCTTCACCCGTGATGATCGTTCTTGAGGCCTTGTCCAAAGCATCGGGGAAAATCATTCCGCCTTCACTATAGTTGTATTCAAAACCCGCAGTCGTCTTTCGAATTTCCTTCTTAGGCCCTTTCAAGTATTCCCATTTAGGAAGGTCCTCAGCATCAATGAAAAAATCATCGGTCACTTCACCATTCTGAAGAATGTCTTCTAAGACCGTTCTAGCACCATCAAAATTTGGAGTCGTTTTTTGGGTCAATATTTTGCCCTCCATCATGACTCCGGTATTTAAAAAGGGAGACAGTTTTCCGTCTTTATTGAATTCATTGGTTACTTTGACCAAATCGCCATCAATTTCAAATGCCTTTGGAAGTCCGGAAGCTATTGAAACTGGAAATGCATTCGCAATTGTACCCTTCCGTAGAATCCATTCGGCCTTGCTCGATTTTTGAAGCCTTTTATAAATTCCCGTTGATTTGTGATAGGCTAGAAAAAAAATACGTCTTCGACGTTGGGGCATGCCATACTCGGCAGCATTGATCACGCGCCACTCTACCCCATAGCCCAAATCATCTAAGCTTTTAAGCATCACCGCATAATCACGTCCTCTTTGATTGGAGGGTGATTTTAAAAGTCGGTCTACATTTTCTAAAAAGAGATACTTGGGTTTCTTTTTCTTTTCGGAGAGAATTCTATGGATGGACCACCATAACACGCCTTTCTTGCCAATTAAACCTTTGGAGTTGTGTAGCGTTGTGGCTACGGAATAATCTTGACAAGGAAATCCACCGACCAATACATCATGATCGGGAATTTCAGCAATATCGACCGTTGCAATATCTTTATTGGAATGCTGTTTGCTGCCGAAACGGGCTTCATAAACTTTTGAAGCATGTTGCATTTTGGTCGAAGGCTCCCATTGGTTGCTCCAAACCACCTCGTATTTCGGTTTTTTGGCCTTAGGAAAACCTTCTAGGCCTAATCGAAATCCACCCACGCCAGCAAAAAGTTCAACTACTTTGATTTTCATCTGAATATTCAAAATTCATTAACGAAACTATTGGTTTTTTGAATACGATCCAAATATCGAAATGAATTATAATACAATGGTTTTAAACAACCCTGTCAAGACCTAACGCCATCCTTTTTCTTCTGCTGAAATACCTTCACACTGGTCTTCATATCCGCATATCTTGGATCCGGAACATAATTTTGTTTTTCCATTTTAATGACCTCAATACTTAAAAATCCGAATTCGCTGACCACTTTGCCATAAAAGCGGTAAATGCCCCTACCCCTAAAATGATATTGCGCCGCCACGGGCGGAAAATGCACCGTATCGAAAACCTTACCCTCTTGATCGATCATGGTAGCAAAATGCATTCGCTTTCCATTATGGGTAATTGCATTCTTAACCGTGACCAAATAGCCATAGATATCGATATGATGGTTTAGAAAAGGTTCGAGATCTTTGGTGCATCTATTATTTTTTGGTGGCGCTGCCAATAGTTCAAACGGGCTACATAAACAGAAGCCCAAAAGTTCTAACTGCGTGAAGGCCATTTCTAAATCCGTAGTATGTAGTTGTGGAATCTTGAAATCTTGATGCTCGGGCGGAAATAACTTCGGATGGTCTATTTTCACATTCTTATTGAGAAAGAGATGTGCCTTCCAGAGCAATTTATGCTTGTTGACTTCCGTAAACCGAAAAGCATCAATACGGATTAGAATGCTTATTTGATCAACGGTTATAAAAACACGATCCAAAAAATCTTCTAGGGACGTAAAATCCCCATTTTCCGTCCGTTCTTTTAAAATCCGATCCGAAACACGATGCTCCAATTCGCGCAAATACCCAAATCCGAGAAAAATAGCTGTTTCATAAATCACATTTTTATTGAAACTCTTATTGACACAAGGCGGATTAATGGTGGCGCCCATCATTCGGGCCTCGTGTACATAAAATTCAGAGCGGTAAAATCCGCCACCATTATTGAGTACCGCCACCATATATTCCAAAGGATAGTAGGCACGTAAAAAAAGTGTTTGATAACTCTCTACGGCATAGCTAGCCGAATGGCCCTTCGCGAAGGCGTAACCAGCAAAACTGGCAATTTGTTCCCAGATTTCCGAGATAAGCTTTTCTTCATAATTCTTTTTACGGCAGTTGTCGATAAACTTCTCCTTTACTTTTTGGAATTCCTCACGCGAACGAAATTTTCCGCTCATGCCGCGGCGCAATACATCAGCCTCGCCGAGGTCCAGATCTGCAAAATGGTGAGCGACCTTGATCACATCTTCTTGATAGACCATCACACCATAGGTTTCTGGCATAATCTCCAGCATGACAGGATGCGCTCTTTCCTTATCCCGACCCGGGTTTCGATGACGAAGAATGTATTCGCGCATCATGCCGCTTTTTGCCACTCCAGGGCGGATTATCGAACTTGCAGCGACCAGCCCGAGGTAGTTATCGACTTCCAGTTTTTTGAGCAACATGCGCATGGCGGGCGACTCCACATAAAAACAACCCATGCATTGTGCCGTTTTGATCAAGTCATTGATTTTGGGGTCTTTCTTGAAGGTCTTAACATCGTGAATATCAAAAGTAGCGACACGCTCAGGTTGATTGTATTCGATTATTTCGAGGGATTCCTTGATTTTTGCCAGCCCTCGTTGCCCTAAAATATCAAACTTGTAAAGGCCGACATCTTCAGCAATGACCATATCGAACATGGTGGTCGCAAAACCTTTGGGTGGCAAATGTGTCGCCGAAAACCAATGCAAGGGTTTTTCACTGATCAAGATTCCCCCGGCATGAATACTCAGATAATTGGGCATGTTCATGATCAAGCGACCATACTTGATGACCAAGCGAGAAACGGCATCGAGCTTTGAAACATCAAATCTCCTTTCGCAAAGAAAATCGATTTCGTCTTTCGGGAGTCCGAATACTTTTCCGAGTTCACGAATGACACCCCGCTCTTTAAAAGTAACATAGGTTCCTAAAAGTGCCACATGCTCAAAACGGTCGAAAATATACTGGGTCATCGTTGGCCGATCGCGATGTGAAAAATCAATATCGAAATCAGGCGGATTGGCACGGTACAGATTGATGAAACGCTCAAAATAAAGATCGAGTTCCATTGGATCTACATCGGTAATGCGCAAGAGGTAAGCAACGATACTGTTGGCACCACTTCCCCTACCCACGTAGAAAAACCCCTGTTCTCGGGCATGCGTGACAATATCCCAATTGATAAGAAAGTAAGAGACGAAACCCATGCTTTTGATAAGCCGCAGCTCTTTTTCCAAACGCTCGGTGATACCATCTCCCCCATCAGGATACCGATATGGCAAGCCTTCTTGGCATAATCGCTCGATCATTTCTTCATCTTCCTGCTTCGTGGCCGTATAAGTTTTAAGATTCTGCGGCTTTCTTCCCTTGGAAAAATCAAAATGAATAGCGCAGGAGTTCATCAATCGCTCCGTGTTTTCCAGAATAAAGGGATACTCCGAAAAAGCTGCCGCCAAATTTTTCACCGGAAACATTTTCTCGTTCTCATTGGCTTCCTCGGTCTTCTCTAACTTACTCAACAAAAGATTGTTGTCGATAGCCCGTAGCAATCGATGTGCATTGAAGTCTCCTTTATTACGGAAAGTAACAGGTTGCTGTACGACCAATTTATCTTTCAATTGCAACAGTCTTGAAAAGGGCAGCTTTCGTAAATTGGCAATGGAAATTCCAATAAATTCATGCTCGGCAAATTTATATTGATTGTTCTGCACTACTTTCTCAAAAGGATAGACGACATACGCATGTCTGAATTTCGGAGCGATCGGAGGTAGTTCTTTTGCTTCATGCAAATGTTCTGAAAGAAAATTATTCAACTCTAAATAACCCTTGTTGTTTTTGGAAATACCCACGAAATACTGATCTACTCCGTTCCTAAAATCGATGCCGAGTATGGGTCTCACATTATACTCGGGAGCTTTACGAACAAAATTGAGTGCTGCCGAAGTATTGTTGATATCGGTCAATACCAGTTGCGTCACATGATTTTCTTGAGCAAGTCGCAAGAGTTCTTTTTCGGAAAAAGTTCCGAAACGAAGACTATAGTATGTGTGGCAGTTTAAATACATGGCGCAAGTGTCAAATTCAAAATTGCTCGGCGCTCGGTGCTTATTGTTGATTCAAAACGTCTTTGCGAGGCCTTTTTTGGCCGAAGCAATCTGTTTAGACTAATGCAAGGAGCCTTAAAATCTATAATGAAATCTGTCATAATTCAACAGATTGCTTCGTCGGGCCTCCTCGCAAAGACGTCATTTTCATCTCCACTACTATTGCTTACGATGCGCCAAAACAATCGGTGGCTGGCCGTTGAACGGATTATGCATTCGCCCAATGGTACGTGCTCCCATGGCCGATGCGCGAATCACACTTTTATCGCCATAGCGATTTCTAATGGTATCCATGGCATGATAAAGGTTCAGGGCTTCTTCTGTATCATCGAATAGGTTGATTTGATAGTTTCCACTTACCAAATGGGTAAATCGAATACCTATTAAGCGCACCAACAGTCGTCGGTTATAAAGTGTTTTAAATAGTTCCTGAATCTTGGGAATCAAAATATGATCGGCACTGGTGTAGGGGATGCGCAATTGTTTGGAATAGGTATTGAAATCGGAATACCGGATCTTCACTGCAATACAAGCCGTTAACTTTTCGCCACGTCGTAATTGGTAGGCTAGATTTTCGGTCATCGCAATAAGGATGCCCTTTAGCTTTACGACATCAATAGTATCCTTATCAAAAGTGCGCTCAGTAGAAATGGACTTCCGCTCCCAGAATGGAATCACAGGTGTGTTATCGATCCCATTGGCACGTTTCCAAATCACGGTTCCATTTTTACCCAGTACGCGCTGCATCACATCCATAGGCATTTCTTGTACGGTGCCTACTTTTCGCAAGCCGAGGTTTCGAAGTGTTTGATAGGTCTTATCACCTACCATCGGTATTTTTTTAATGGAAAGCGGTGCCAAAAAAGATTTTTCCAATCCATAATCGATTTTCAATTGATTGTTGGGTTTGGCTTCATTCGTAGCCACTTTGGAGACTACTTTGTTGACCGAAAGTCCAAAAGAAATAGGAAGTCCGGTTTCTTTAATAATTCGTTGACGTAGCTCACCGGCATACTTATAAGATCCGAAGAAACGATCCATTCCAGTAAGATCGGCATAAAACTCATCGATGCTCGATTTCTCAAAAAGAGGCACTTTCTCTTTAATAATCTCGGTAACGAGATCGGAATGCTTGCTATAGGTACCTGCATTACCTTTGATCCGTATCGCCTCGGGGCACAGCTCCTTTGCCATTTTCATAGGCATACCTGAATGAATACCATAGCCCCTAGTTTCATAACTACAGGCCGCCACTACGCCACGGTCACTTAGACCGCCAACAAGAATAGGCCTATTTTGCAGACGGCTGTCTAAAAGGCGCTCAACAGACACAAAGAATGTATCTAAATCTAAATGAAGTATCGTTTTACTCATGCTATCCTTAAAAAATTGGGATAGCTAATTTATGGAATATTTCCTAATATTTGGAATATTTCCAATATATATATCATAAAAAAGCCTTCAATATATATTGAAGGCTTTTTATAAGTAGTGTTCCCAATAACTAGCCAAAAGCAAAACCTGTTGATATTCTAAAAATCAATGCGTATAATGCCACTGCTATTAGAAAAAAGCTAAACCATGTAAAAATCTTTAAATAGTTCTTAAGAATATAATTTCCGAGGTTTCTAAAACCTTCTAAGTAAATCTCCCGAATAAGTAATGTTGTTTTCATAATCGTTTCATTTTATCGTTTCATAGTACTAAAACAACAAAGGCCATGCAAACTTTACCATTTCGTTTAAATATTAGTCCAAATGAAATATATATTGGGTGAAATGCCGTAATTGGGCGAAAATGAATAGCAAAAAACCCCATCCTAATTTCTCGATAAAGGCCTCTTCGACCCAAATAGAAACAAATGCATCTAAAACTTATAATATCGACTTCAGATCAGGTGTTCTCCGTACGGTAAAGAATGTTTGCCGTAACCATCGCATCATTGGAAAGTGATACCTTAGCTAGTTCCGAACGGTTTTAAAAATCCGAATTCAAACGCTAAGCCAACATCTATACTATCGTTGAATCCAGATCATACCTCAGTAATAAAATCAGGATTGGCAACAAAATCTCCAACTCGTTTTGAAGTGTAGCAAAGTCGAAAACAGAACCTATTCCTAAATATCCCATATTATAAATTCATAATAATCAGGGGGTCTTTCTACATTCTTTGCGATTTTATAACATAAAAACCAAGAAATAGATTTTTTATATTCAAATCTATTCCTATATTCGTTAACGTACACTATTGTTACGTGAACGTTAACGAATAAAATTTGGTCTACAATTCTTTATAGTAACAATCGTACAAAGTCAAAAAACTAACAAACAACAACCGCCATGATGAACACGAATAATAGCCCTTGATTTCTCGTCTAGAAAGAACAGTTGCATGACCTAAGACATGGCAAGCTACTTTCTTTTGACCTCCAAAGAGCACGAGCCCTTTCATCAATGTAACGTGCTTTAAGCATTAACTAAGCAACTAACTTTAATTATAACATGATATGAAAAAATTACACCTTAAGAAACTAAGGCCGAAAGCAAGAAGTTTTTTACTGACTCTCACTTTATGCATTTTGACAGTCGCTCCGCTTTTAGCAAACGTTACTAGCGAAATGTCTTCGTTAGAAACAGTACAATCAACGGTTACCGGAACTATTACTGATGAGGACGGAGTACCCTTATCAGGCGCAAGTGTAGTCGTAAAAGGCACAACAACAGGTGCCGTTGCCGATTTTGACGGAAATTACACCATCAGCGCAGCTTCCGATGCCACACTGGTATTCAGCTACGTGGGCTATGCGGCTCTAGAAGTTCAAGTAAACGGAAGATCAACCGTCAATGCTACATTACAACCCGATGCAGCTGCATTGGATGAAGTCGTATTAGTAGGTTATGGTACCCAAAAGAAAGGTGAAGTAACCGGTTCAATAGAAACGGTAACTGCCGAGCAACTGAGTATCGTTCAGGTAGCAAGCACCATTGACGCTATCAAGGGTCAGATTGCCGGTGTCGATGTACAATCGGCCGGTGGTCGACCAGGACAAAACCCGACCGTAAGAATACGTGGTAGACGTTCTATTAGTGCTTCGAACGATCCGCTTTATGTCGTAGATGGCATACCCCTCATAGATGGGCCCAATTCTATGGCAGATATCAACCCAAATGATATTGCATCGATGCAAGTATTAAAAGATGCCGCGGCAACAGCTGTTTATGGATCAAGAGGTGCGAACGGAGTAATTTTAGTCTCGACAAATCGAGGGAGAGTCGGAAAGACCAAAATAACCTACAGTAGTCGTTATGGAATCACTTCTGCCACGCGTTTGGTGGATATGATGAACGGAGAAGAGTTCGCAGGTTTAAAAAGAGAGTCAAGACGGGTTGGATGGAATGGAGCTATTCCTGCAGATACCGAAGTTTTCTTGGATCCGATCGAACTCGAATCGCTTGCTCAAGGCAGGTCGACAAATTGGTTGGATGAAGTGCTTGACAATGGCTGGCAGACCAACCACCAAATTGGTATAAGTGGCGGGTCGGAAAATACCACCTTTAGCTCTTCTATAGGGTATTTCAAAGAACAAGGTATTATCAGCAACCAAAATTTCGAACGCTTTTCAGGTCGTTTGGCTGTCGATCATAAAATCAATGATATCTTTAAGGTAGGGGCTTCCTTTTTAGTGGCCAGAACAGAACAGAATTGGGGTTCCAATGCAACCATGCAAGAATCTTTGGCGAATAATCCTTTGGGAGTGCCATTTGATGAGAATGGCGATTTGAAATTCTTGCCTACCAATGATGGTATTCGCACTAATCCCTTAAGTGAATTGGTGGAAGGCGCCTATATTGATGAGCGATTGCAAACTCGGATTTTCGCTCCCATGTATTTAGATATTAATATTATGGAAGGTCTCAAATGGACGACCACTTTTGGCCCTGACATTCGAATTGGTAGAAGAGGGGTTTTCGCCGGTAGTTTAACAAATACCAACAGAGGAGGTCCTGGTTTCGCCAATATAGAAAATGTAACCGATTTCGGATACACCCTCGAAAATTTATTGACCTATAATACCGCATTGACCGATAGGCAAAACTTAAAGGTCACGCTGCTACAAAGTATTCAAAAATCGAGAATAGAAAGATCATTTGGTAATGCGGCAGGCATCCCTTACGAGTCACAATCCTTTTATAATTTGGGTTCTGGTACGGCAGGAGGTGTTGTTGCCTCCAATTTAACGGAGTGGGCTTTAGCCTCTTTCATGGGCAGAATCAATTATGATTTTGACGGAAAGTATTTATTTCAAGCCTCGTTAAGAGCTGATGGATCTTCAAGATTAGCTCCGGGTAATCAATGGAAGTACTTCCCAGGGATTTCCGCTGGTTGGAGAATGGATCAAGAAGAATTTTTAGCGGATACCTCTATATCCGAGATGAAGTTGAGAGCTTCTTATGGGGAAGTGGGGAACACTTCGGTTCTTCCCTATCAAACAGCTGGTAGACTAGGTAATACAGTCTATGCTTTTGGCGAGGAACCAGCGCTTGGTTTCGGACTTTCTGAAATACCTAATGAAGATTTAACCTGGGAGGTGTCGAAAACCCTAGATATAGGTCTAGATTATGGCTTCTTCAATAATCGCCTAGTTGGGTCTTTTGATTGGTTCAAAACCAATACCGTAGACCTGTTATTGGCAAGAAGTTTGCCTTCTACTTCAGGGTACGAAAGTGTTTTGCAAAACGTAGGAGCAACGAGCACCACAGGTTTCGAATTTTCGATCAGTGGAGGTATTATTGATAATGATGGGGATGGTTTCAATTGGGATGTGGATTTGAATATTTCTACGTACAAAGAAGAAATTACAGAACTGGCTTTAACCGATGCTGATGGAAACCCTCAAGATGATGTCGGTAACGGATGGTTTATCGGGCAGCCCATTCAAGTATTCTATGATTATGAAAAAATTGGTATTTGGCAAACCAATGAGGAAGCTGCAGCATTGGCGGCAGATAATAAAGTGCCTGGTGAAATCAAGTTAAATGATTTGAATGGAGATGGCGTAATCACTCCCGATGACCGTAAAATTATTGGGAATGGTGTCCCTGACTTTTATGGTGGTTTCAATAATAAATTATCATTTAAAGGGTTTGACCTCGGTATTTTCTTCGTGTACAGACAAGGACACACAGTGAATTCACAGTTTCATGCTTCAAACAACTCTTTATTCGGAAGGTATAATAACTTGGATGTTGATTATTGGAGCATTGATAATCCTACAAATGAATTCCCACGACCTAATGAGAATCAAGAGAGCCCGAGAAATGGATCAACACTTCGCTATTTTGATGGTAGTTTCATCAAACTTCGAAATTTATCTTTAGGGTACAATCTACCTGATTCAATCGTTGAGAAACTGGGTATGGAAAAATTGCGCTTGTCGGTAGCAGGTCAGAACTTATGGTTTATAAGCGATTATGATACATTCGATCCCGAAGTTTCAGAAGATCCGCCAAATCCAGGAGCTAATAGCGTATCACTGAGCAGTGCTGTTGTGCCAAGTACGAAACAGTGGTCGCTATCATTAAACGCTACCTTTTAAGCAAAAAAATTGTTAGTTTAAATAGTATAATTTAGATATTATGAACAGAAAAATTTATTTAATCTTAGTTTTAGCACTGGCTTTTATAACGAAGTCATGTGATAAATTTATAGAAGAGGAGTTGATAACAGATGTTTCAGCGGCCTCTTACTACACTACAGAAAGTGGTTTGGAAGATGGGGTAAAAGCTACCTACTCCTCATTAAAGCCATTTTATGGTCAAGAAATAGGTGCTGCCATGACCACTTTTGGCACTGACATCTGGCAAAATGGTGCTGATGGTGGCCATAAGGTGTTCAATTTTTATGATGGTGGACTCAATGGATCGGAAAGTTACATTAGAGATTCTTGGGACACTTGGTATAGAGGTATCAACCAAGCCAATGGTGTCATCAACCGTGCCACTGATGTGGAGATGGATGAAACCCAAAAGACCCTACGTATTGCGGAGGTACGCTTTTTAAGGGCGTTCTATTATTTCCATATTGTGACCACGTTCGGTGATGCACATCTAAGTCTTGAGGAGACCCAAGGCATCGAGGTGGAAGCGAACAAGACTTCTCAATCGGAGATCTACAGTCAGGCCATCGTACCTGATCTGGAATTTGCCATCGCCAATTTACCAGAAGAGCAGTCCGATTATGGACGAGCCACCAAACCAGCAGCCGAGTTCTTGTTAGCGAAGGCCTTGTTGACCAGGAGCTATAAGTCGTTCTCTGAAGGAACGGATGCCTCAAGAGCAGAAACGTTGTTCGGTAATGTCATCAACAACTATGGCTTTTCATTATTACCGAATTTTGCAGACCTATGGGATATTGACAATCAGGAAAATAGTGAAATGGTTTTCGTACAGCCCAATTCCAAATCGCAGGTAGATAGTGGCATTGATCCATTCGGACATCGATGGCATCTATACTTCTTGCACGAATATGATGTGCGAAGAGGTATGACCAGGGATATTACCAATGGCAGACCATGGAAAAGACATCGCCCTACGGATTTTATGTTGACCTTATGGGATAGAACCATCGATAGCAGATATGAGTCCTCCTTTAAGCATGTCTGGTTCGCCAACAAAGACGAACCAGCTACTGATGCTGTGGGTGACGAACCAGCGAGAGCGGCCCTCGCAATTGGTGATACCGCTATTTACATTCCAGGTCCCGGGAAGGATATCGACTGGCCACAATCACGGCAAGACGCAGTACCCTATTTGGTCTATTCAAATGATGAATATGATGAAAGACGCTTTCCATCAATGAACAAGTGGATTGACGCCACCCGACCCGATCGTCAAAAGACCCAAGGTCAGCGTGATTTTATCTTAATGCGTTTGGCCGATGCGTACTTGTTGAGGGCAGAAGCGCGATTGTCACAAGGCAATACTACTGGCGCCGCTGAAGATATCAATGTGATACGCACGAGAGCTGCAGTACCTGGCCAAGAGGCCGCCGTTCAAATTACCCCGGCCGATGTTGATCTAGATTTTCTCCTTGATGAAAGAGCAAGAGAGTTAGTAGGGGAAGGCCACCGCTGGTGGGATTTGGCACGCACAGGAACATTGGTTGAACGCACCAGATTACATAATACTGGAGCCGCACCGAACATTCAAGATTATCATATTGTAAGGCCGATACCGCAGAACCAAATAGACAGAACATTAGGTGGTTACGCCCAAAACCCAGGTTATCCCCAGTAATAAAATTTTGAGTTTGAGTTAGTTTTAGTTTGATCCTCTCGTTATTTATTAGAATAGCGGGAGGATTTTTTTATTGGGGCATTTCCCAAAGAAACTTTACAGTGAAGTGAAATGTTCCTTGACAATAATTTCAACGGGGATGTCAAGATTAAGTTCAGAATCATCTTGCTTGGTTAGATAGTTGAACAGCCTTATAATGGCAACATAACCTTGATATTTTGGTTGTTGATTAATGAGGAAGTGTATTTGGTTACTCTTCAGGTATTGCAGGTTCTTTTTGTTCAAGTCAAACCCAACGATGAAGGTGTTTTGAACATTGTATTGATTCAGTACTTCAGGAAGATGATGCGCCCTTGAATTGGTAACAAAGATACCCTTAAGGTGCCTATCATTATTCCAACGCTGCATCTCGGGCGTGGCTTTAAATGTGTCATTCAGAGGGTGATTAATGGTTTTGATATCCACATTCTGGCCTATGGATTTGAAAAATGCCCTAAAACCGTCTTCTCGTTGTTTGTTGTTTACTTGAATACCCAGATCATTAATAATATTGACTATAAAATATTTACCGTCATTACCCACCAAACCATGCAGCAATCTGCCAGCAACCATACCCGCACGGCGCGAATTTTGTCGAATAAAATGCGCTGGATGGTTCAATTCAATCTCGGTATCTAAAAAAACTACCGGAATATTTTTTGATTTGGCTTTCTTCAATAATGCGTTACTCTCCTTTTCAAAAAAGGGTACCGTAACGATGCCATCATGATTTTTCAGGAAAATCTGACGACTGGCTTCCTTAAAAGAAGCAGAGGAGGAACCCGAAAACCGGTAGTAGTCTACTTTTACCCCAAGTTCTTTCAACTCCTCAACCGCTTTGGAAATTCCTTTCTTGGGCAATTTCCAGTAACTATACTTATCTCCTGTTTCGGGAATTAGGACCGCCAACTCAATTTTTTTAATGGCCGCAAGCTTCAACCTACTGGCCATCATGTTTTTCTGATAACCGGTCTCCTTGATGATTTTCAGTATCTTCTCTTCGGTATCTTTAGAAACACCACCTCGTTTGTGCAATACCCGATCAATAGTACCGATAGAGACATTTGCTAATTTGGCAATCTGTTTTATTCCCATATCGAGTTATTACTGCTATTTTTATTAGCTGTGCAAAGTACTATGTTTGAGTTGGAATTTAAAAATTAATCGATTTAGAAAATCTATTGGAGTTCGCCTGCCAATATATTTTTAAACTGTATCGTCATATCCCTGCCCGGATGAAGTTGAATCCCTATTGGTCCTTCCAAATTGGCATTTTCAAGTGTATAGTTCATCACTTCTTTTCCGTTCAACCATACTTTGTAAGTATTTCCTATGGTCATGGCCTTTATGGTATTCCAATCTTCCATTTTTAACAACTCTTTTATTCCTTCCGCTTCCACAGGATATCCTTGTTTAGGAACATAGGGCGATGCGGTCATATCCCGTTTTAATGATCCAGATTCGCCAATTTGTATTTGCGCATTTTTTTCGTCATCCCCTCTCATAAAAATTCCCGAATCAACGGTACCCTCTCCGAATTTGAAGTCCATTTGTACTACGAAATCCTTGTACTTTTTCTTAGTCCATAAAATCGAACCTTTTTGATCAGGATCACTTTTAGCCCAAAGCGTACCTTTATCCATAGACCACCAAACATTGTTCTCGGGAACTTCCCAATACTCCAAATCATCCCCATCAAAGATGGTTATCATTTTATATTCCGCCTTTTGCCCGCAAGCATTTAACGTAAATGTCATCACAAAAATCAAAAAATAAATACGTTTCATCCTGTTAGTTTTAAGAGAAATACTATTGATTAAATTCAGTAAATGACTTGTCGATTGCCTCTTTGGAAAGTTCTGAACCATCATGTACTAAAATACGATATCTAAAAACGGTTGACTCACCTTCCGCTAATTTGAAATTCAACGCTTCCTTCCCCTCAGAAAAAACAGATTGACCCAAGGGGTTGGCGGCAAAAAGCCCATATCCTCTAGCATGCCAATAGGTAGGGTAACCCACATTCTTTTCATGATCGATTATGGTAACCGAAATAGTATCAGCCTCCATAGTGCCCTCTAATTTCACCCATCGGTTTCTTGTTCCCCAGACATCGGCTCCAGTCAAGCCGTCGCTTGCATAATAATTACCATTAATGCCTTCATTGTTCAATACCTTTACTTTCGTAACGTTACCTTCGGCATCGGTATATTCTGCAGGTTTATCAGAAGGAAGTTCTAGTTCACGCGTCATGCGCATACCTAACATACCCTCTTTGTTATCTTTCATAGAAACGTCTTGAAGGGCTCTGAGCGTTGCTGTTCTGTCAATAATCCTAGTACTTCCTTCTTGTCTGAAGGCAAATTGAGTAGTCTCCTCTATAAGGTCAATATTATCGGGAGAACGCCAAATAGCCTTGATTGTTAATACCCCTTCATCCATACCCAAAATTTCTTGATGATAGATGGTGCCATATTTGTGCTTTTCCTCGGTTGGAATTGCGTATGAATTGTTCCAAAAATCCAAACCATTAACATCGCCGTAGTTTAACCAAAGTCCAGCATGATGCGGATGATCCACACGCTCATGGGGCCTAGGGGCAAATGGAAAGCCTCTAGTCACCGTCTTGCCACTTTTGGTCACAATCGGATACAAAATAGGCTTCGGGGTCTGCCCATCATAGACATAGCTTGTGAATAATTCGCCATCAATTTTAATGTCAACTTTTCTGTTGGCCGTATCGTCAGCGAACGTGACTCTGGGGCTCTGAGTCAATTCACCTTCAACAGCATTTTCACTTTCAACAGTCTCTTTCTTTTCCTTGCATGACATAGAAAGTACGATTAAAATCATACAACAATTCATTACTATTCTCAACATATCTTTAAGTCTTAATATTGAAATACTTTTCCACCAGCTAAAACGTCTTGAGTTGCTTCATCAAAAGATGCTTTGAGTCCCGTTCTCAGTGCAGCCGTGGTCATGATATTTGCTATAGAATGGTTATAGCCTGCTTCAATTGGACCATTAGTCGTCTTACGACTACGAACACATTCCATCCAATTCAACATGTGCATTGTTGTCATATTATCGGCTCCTGTATTCGCCGAAGTCACCACTTTCGGGGCATTATCCGAAAGGTCAAAACCTTTTAGCTTGTTTGGTTTCATACCCATCGCTGATGCAAATCTTTCATTCAGTCCGCCATTATCGCTTACTTTATTTGTATCAAGGTTGAGCTCTCCACCGTTCGAATAATAAATCTCTTTGGTTCCACCAGCGGAATTGGTAAATCTTGAAGAATAGGTAACCTGAAAGCCTGAGCTCATATCGTCAGCGGGACCGTAATCAAAAACTGCCGACATGGTATCAAAGTTTTTTCGTCCGTCCTTCCAAAGATAAATACCTCCATTGGCCGCAACACTTCTAGGATGATTCAAGCCAGTAAACCAATGTACAGTATCGATTTGGTGTGACATCCATTGCCCAGGAATACCCGAAGAATAAGGCCAGAATAATCGATACTCTAAATATTTTCTGGGGTCCCAAGCTGCTTCTGGACGATTCATTTGATAGCGTTTCCAGTCCGTATCCGATTCTCGAATTTCACTTGTTAATTTTGGCAAGCGCCATCTTCCGGGCTGGTTGACATTCCATGTCATTTCGACCATTACAATATCGCCGAACTTACCTGACTTCACATAGTCATTCGCAGCATGATAATTGGCACCACTTCTTCGTTGAGAACCTATTTGAAATACAATACCAGCATCTTTAACTGCTTTTATACCCACACGTGCATCAGCCATAGTTTCCGCAAATGGCTTTTCACAATACACATCTTTTTTCGCATTAGCAGCTTGTACGGTATGAAGCGCATGTTGAAAATCGGCCGTAGAAATGATGACGGCATCGATTTCATTTTTATCATACATTTCCTCATTATTTCGCCAGGAGGTGATTTTATTTCCAGTAACCTCTTTGACCTTTGCCATCCCTTCATCGCGACGTCTGTTCCAAATATCGGAAACACCTACAAGTTCAAAGTTTTGTGCTTTGCTATGACTATTAAAAGCCGGAAGCAACGCTCCTTTGAAGCGATTTGAGAAACCAGAGATGCCTACCCGAACCCTATCATTTGCCCCTATTATTTTTCTATAACTACTAGCGCTCATCGAATGTGCACCTAAAACGATACCGCTTGAAGCCAAAGCCGTTTTCTTTATAAAATTGCGTCTTGTTTTTTCCATGATTCTTATTTTAATATTCTCGTATTTTAATGCTTTTGAATGACACTTTATCCCCGTGGTCTTGTAATAAAATCAACCCTTCAGGTATTTGACCAAAGTTCTCCCATTTTTCGTATTTACTTTTCTCGACCAAGGCTCTAAATAGCTGACTGTGTCGATCAAACTCCACCACCTTTACATGGTTCAACCAATGTTCAACATGACCTCCACGCACCACGATCCTGGCATTATTCCATTTTCCCACGCCTTTGAAGTTCTTGCCTCTAGAACTGCCCTTATTTTCCGCTCTTATCAAATCATACAACGAGCCTACCGTTCTGTTTCCGTTCTTTCCCATTTTAGCGTCAGGATGTTTCTTATCGTCTAACACTTGAAACTCCAAACCGATAGCTGAACCTTCTCCCCTATTCAATTCTGAATCCACAAAGTATTTTATACCACTATTTGCGCCTTCCGTAATTTTAAAATCCACACTCAATTCAAAATCACTGAATGAATTCTCGGTTACAATATCACCTCCGTTTCGAGACTCTGCTCCTCCGGAAGACAATACACTTAGAATTCCATCTGCCATTTCCCATCCTTTTTCAGGGAATTTATCTGATTTGGCACCCCTCCAACCCGTAGTGGTTTTTCCATCCCAAAGTAAACGCCACCCCGTTCGTGATTCATCCTCGGTTAGTTCATTCTTGAGGTAACTTATTTCAGGAACATCGCTGTCAACTGCTTTTCTGGAATTTTCCAAGTCAGTTGTCTTTATCTTAATGTTTTTCCATCGCACCGTTTTACCTTCTAAACTTTTATCATGAATACTGTGCACCTGAAAAGCGATAAAACCTTTTGCAGTAGTATCATCAACAAGATTGGCACATTGCACGTCATTAATCCATGTGCGAATATTCGAACCTATGGCCTCTATGCGATAATGATTCCATTGACCTGGCACAAAAGCATTTTGCCCTTTAATGTTTCTCGTCAACGGATACAACCATCCATTTCTAGCCTCATCATAGACCCCACCGGCCCATTTTCTTGAACTAGTTTCGATTTCACATTGATAGCCGTGTACTCTTCCATCCATAAAATCAGGAGTACTCAAACTCCTGAATTGCACCCCGGAATTCAATCCGTTTTCCACAAAGACATCAAATTCAAGAATAAAGTCTCCATAATCATTTTTGGTGGCCATAAAACTGTTAGGTATGCCCATTTTTGAGGTACCGATCAATTCGTTGTTTTTTATTTCATATTTGGCATCTCCATTCAATTGATTGAAGTTCTTGAGGTCTTTGCCATTGAACAATACTTCCCAATTTTCTTGGGCTGAAAATGTCAGGGTCGATAGCATCACTGCGATAAATAATAGTGTTTTGGTTTTTTTCATTTGAAATATGAGTTCTAAATTATCGTGAATTTCCGATTTCAGTAATATCGGGGCAAAAAAGTACGAAAATAATTTGCGTTAACGTTAACGAATATAAATAATATTTTTAACTTACCACCGAAGACAGGCAGTTTGTTGCCGGTTTTATGCTTAAACCGCCTTTTTTGTCAAATGCACTAAACAAAGTATTTAAATGCGCCAACCAGCCAAATTCATTCACGATAATTTTCTTCTTGAAAACACCTTTGCCGAGGAGCTGTATCACGAGTACGCCAGTAAAATGCCAATTATAGATTATCACAATCATTTACCGTCGCAAGAAATTGCCGAAAACAAAATTTTCGATTCCATAACTGGGATATGGATTAATGGTGATCATTACAAATGGAGAGCTATGCGAACGCTTGGTATAGATGAAAAATACATTACTGGCTCCGCTTCAAATCAAGACAAATTTCAAAAATGGGCTTCAACCGTGCCTTACACGATGCGCAATCCATTGTATCATTGGACACATATGGAATTGGATCGATATTTCGGAATACCTGATTTACTAAACGCTGAGAATGCAGATAGAATTTACAACGAGACTTCTGAAAAATTAAAAACCGAAGCTTTCAGTTGTCAAAACCTGCTGACCAAAATGAATGTGGAGTCCTTGTGCACCACCGATGATCCCATTGACTCTTTGGAGCATCATCAAAAGTTGGTGAAGAGTGGATTCAAAACTAAAGTAAGCATGGCCTTTAGGCCTGATAAGGCCATTTTTATTGGAAGTGATTCTTATCTCGATTACGTGAATAAATTAGCTCGAGTCTCTGACCTCACTATTAATTCATACGATACTTTGTGTGATGCGCTTCTTAATCGCATTGAATATTTTCACGCCAACGGGTGTCGCATATGCGATCATGGTTTTGAGCATATGTACGCGGATTACTTTACAGAAACCGAGGTGAAAGCGATCTTTAAAAAGAAGTACGACGGGTTATATCTCTCAAAAGAGGAGGTTCTCAAATTTCAAAGTGCCCTGCTCCAATTTCTTTCTGCGACCTACCATGAATTCGGTTGGGTGCAACAGTTTCATTTGGGCGCTTTGCGAAACAACAATAGTAGAATGCTGCGCAAACTGGGGCCGGATACCGGTTGGGATTCCATTGGGGATTTTCAACAAGCAAGTAGTCTCTCGAAGTTTCTCGACACTATGGACAGTAAGAACAAATTGACAAAGACCATTATCTACAACAACAACCCGATAGATAATGAAATGATGGCGGCCATGATTGGCAATTTTAATGACGGCAGTCTTAAAGGCAAGGTTCAATTTGGCTCGGGATGGTGGTTTATGGATCAGAAAGAAGGTATGATCGATCAAATGAACGCGCTTTCGAATATAGGCCTCCTTAGCTGCTTTATAGGAATGCTAACCGATTCAAGAAGTTTTCTGTCTTTCCCCAGACATGAATATTTTAGACGCATTCTCTGCAACCTATTCGGAAAAGATATCCAAAACGGGGAACTACCTAATGATATGGAATGGATTGGAAAACTGATTCAAGATATCTGTTATAACAACGCCAAGGAATATTTTGATTTTTAAAGTTTTGACCGGTCTCGTTCAAGAAAATTCCATAATCAAAAAACATATTCAATCACTCACATGAATAAAAACCTTCCAAAATTGGAAAGTTTTTAAGTACTCGGGGTGACCCTGAGGCTTCAGGGGATCCCACATTTCGGTATTTCCCAAAAAAAAGTCCTTTCATTTCTAAAAGGACTTTTCTCGTACTCGAGGCGGGAATCGAACCCGCACTCCTAAGAACTGGATTTTGAATCCAGCGCGTCTACCAGTTCCGCCACTCGAGCATGTTTACCGAAAGGTATCGGCATTATTGAAAACGGACTGCAAAGCTAAAAAAATATTTCATTTTAAAAATGAAAATAACAACAATTATCCTTTAGCAACACAAATTAATTTCTAAATTTGCACCTCCCTAAGAAAAAGGGAATCCAATAAACTAAGATACAAGAGATTAACCATGTCATACACCGTGCCAGAACCCAAAATTTTTGCCTGTACCCAGAGTACCGTTTTGGCCGAAAAAATCGCAGAGCTTTATGGCACGAATTTGGGCAAAGTAATCTTTTCCAGATATAGTGATGGTGAATTTCAGCCCTCTTTTGAAGAATCGGTTCGTGGGGCTAGAATCTTTATCATTGGATCTACCAACCCAAGTTCGGAAAATCTAATGGAAATGTTGTTGATGCTCGATGCCGCAAAGCGGGCTTCAGCTAGGCATATTACCGCGGTTATGCCCTATTTTGGATGGGCCAGACAAGACCGAAAAGACAAACCAAGAGTGCCTATCGCAGCAAAATTGATCGCAAAAATGTTAGAGGCTGCCGGTGCAACTAGAATTATCACCATGGATCTTCATGCAGATCAAATACAAGGGTTTTTCGAAAAGCCGGTGGATCATTTATTCGCTTCGACCTTGTTTTTACCGTATTTAAAAAATTTGAATTTAGACAACCTTACCATTGCCTCGCCTGACATGGGCGGGTCAAAAAGAGCTTATGCCTATTCAAAAGCGCTTGAATGTGATGTTGTCATCTGTTACAAACAAAGGGCCAAGGCAAATGTCATCTCACATATGGAACTTATTGGCGACGTTCAAGGTAAGAATGTTGTATTGGTCGATGATATGGTAGATACCGCAGGTACACTGGCCAAAGCCGCTGATTTGATGATGGAAAGGGGCGCTTTGAGTGTTAGAGCTATAACAACCCATGGCTTGCTTTCTGGAGATGCCTATGAAAAAATACAGAAATCTCAATTGTTGGAATTGATTATTACCGATTCGATTCCATCTAAAAAGGACAGTGAAAAAGTGAGAGTATTAAGTTGTGCTCCTTTGTTCGCGGATGTAATGCACAGAGTACACCATAACACATCCATTTCATCGAAGTTCTTGATGTAGCCTAACAGGCTCGGGGTGACAGCCTAGCATGTCCGTAGAATACGAATGGATGTTTTAAAATGAAATAATTAATAATCAGTAATATATAATTTGAAAAATGAAGTCAATTACAATTAAAGGATCAGAAAGAGAAAGCGTGGGCAAGAAGGCAACGAAGGCCCTACGTAATGCTGGATTGGTTCCTTGCGTGGTATACGGAGGGGAAAAACCATTACACTTTTCAGCACCTGAATTAAGTTTCAGGGATTTAGTGTACACTGGCGCCGCACATACCGTAAAGGTTGACTTAGGTGAAGGGAAGCTAAAAGCGATCATGCAGGATATTCAATTTCACCCTGTAACGGATAAAATTTTGCACATCGATTTTTACCAACTCTTTGATGACAAAGAAGTTACCATGAACATTCCTGTTCGACTGCAAGGAAGCTCTCCTGGGGTTCGAAACGGTGGACGTTTGTTATTTAGAAAAAGAAAATTGGCCATTAAAGCTTTGCCGGACAAATTACCGGATTTCTTTGATATCGATATTTCAAAATTGAAAATTGGGGACAATATTGTCGTTGAATCATTATTGAACGATGATTTCACGATTCTTCACCCGGATACTACAGTTGTTGTACAAGTCAAAACAGCACGTGCAGCCATTGTGGTCGAAGAAGAGGATGATGAAGAAGGTGTTGAAGGAGCCGAAGGAGCTGAAGGAGCTGAGGCACCCGCTGCCGGAGGAGCTGATGCGACTGCTGCTGATAACAAGGAATAGTACAAACCATAAATTTGACAAAAGCATCCTGCAGTAGTAGGATGCTTTTGTATTTTTACGCAATACCAAAGGCCATTATATGTTCAAATTTCTTAAATCCTTATTTGGCTTCGGTAATTCTTATTTTGAAGAAAAAGACCCCATGAAAAAATTTCTTATCGTCGGTTTAGGGAATATTGGCGAAGAATATGCCGAGACAAGACACAATGTAGGTTTCAAAGTACTGGACGCCTTTGCTTCGAAAGAAAAATCTACATTCGAATCTGCTCGACTTGGTGATGTAGCCATGGTAAAAATAAAAGGCAGAACGCTGCTATGTCTAAAACCTTCGACTTACATGAACCTTAGTGGAAAGGCATTGAAATATTGGATGGACAAAGAAAAAGTGCCTTTGGAAAATGTTTTGGTAATTACCGACGACATCAATCTATCTTTCGGAACATTGCGCCTTAAGACCAAAGGTAGTGATGGGGGTCACAATGGTTTGAAGGATATTCAAAACGTGTTACAAACCACCAAATACAATCGATTACGATTCGGGGTCGGGGCTGATTTCGGAAAAGGTCGACAAATTGATTATGTCTTAGGGAAATGGAGTGATGTCGAAAAAGAACAGTTGGTAGAACGACTACATACATCATGTGAGCTGATTCGCTCTTTCGTTCTATCAGGGATAAACATTACCATGAACAACTTCAACGGAGCATAACGAGTTATCTCACCCTGAAATCGAAAATTCCTGAATCAGAAATATTGCCCTCACTATCAATAGTAATCACTTTCCAATAGTGCACGGTATCGCCTTCCACTGTTACCTTTCTATTTGTTGACCCAGAAGTAATTGTTGCTATCAAAGCGGTAGGCGGTCGCTCTGTTGACAAATACAGCTCATAGGCCTCAATATCATTATCGAGGTCCGAACCCGACCAACTCAAGTTTACCTCATTATTGATATCCTTAAAAACGGATTTACCCAGTTCAGGTGTGATAATTTCGGCAGGAAAGGGGGCATAACTAGACTCGAAACCAGCATTATAAAAACGCCAAGTCTGGCTCGGTGTCACTTGCAAGACGGACGCATTCTTCGTGTTCACCAACCAGGTATACAGTGCGCCCTTTTGCAATGGAAGTTTCGCAGACAACGATGAAGTACTAACGGTTTGGGTAGTGTTGGTGTTCAAGTTGGTAACCCTAAGTTCATAAGTATCCGTATTCAGCGCTTCACGCCATCTGAACTCTACCATACTGGTAGTTGGGCCTG
This sequence comes from Maribacter sp., assembly GCA_029287355.1. GTDB lineage: Bacteria > Bacteroidota > Bacteroidia > Flavobacteriales > Flavobacteriaceae > Maribacter_C. Next base: position 48,921 of record JARFRH010000019.1, read on the forward strand.
TATCTGTGCCGGTAGTGCATTCAGAATTATTTTGGGGAAAAACCAATTTTGTACTTTCAGGTGGCTTAGGCGGGTCTTTTTTCTTACACGCAAAACACAACACAACTAATAAGAGTAGTGCTAAATATCTCATCTTTTCAGAAGTTTAACCGTTTTCTTCACGTTTTCCGCTTCCAGCCTTAGGTGATATAGACCTATGGGCAGGCTCGAAAAATCCAATTCCATTTCAACCCCATTGACCTGGTATCTTTGACTTTGAACAAGCCTTCCTTCAACACTGAAAACATCAACCGTTACCGTATTGACATTTCCTAAAAAAGAGACTTTTACAAAATCAACAAAAGGATTTGGATAAACCACTGCCCCCTCAGAAACAAAAAATTGTTCTTCATAAATGCCTTGGCATGGCAGATCTGTCGACACTTTTAATGTATTCGTACCTTCTTGCAGGTTTAAGGAAATATTTGAGGCTTGTGTTTGGGTTAAAATTCCATTGAGTTCAACATTGTAGCGTACCCCACCAGTTAAATCAAGGTCAACTATTTTTGTTTCAAGCGAAACCTTTGAACTTACCCCCAATGCTTCTGGTTCCGAAATTACGACCTCAAAACAACGCTCCTCATAAACAATAGTTCCATCAGTGCCATTAATACAAACCGAGTACGTTCCGGCACTTAAATCGCTTTCAATGGATGTTGACGTAAAATCTGTACTGGTATCCGCTCCATTTCCAGTAATTTGAACGGTATAATTCAATGCTTGATTGGCATCAATAGTTATCGAGCCGTCATTACTTGACCTACACGATTCACTTTGCAACCGAATGGAAAAATTATCATTAGGAAAAAAATATACCGGGCAACCTGAGGAATCTACTGTTGTTCCATCAGGGGTTCCCAAGCATAAATCGGGGCCATCGTCAAAAACGCCGTCATTGTCATCGTCGGGTCTAAAATTACCTTCTATGCAGACCTCCAAGGAAAAGCCCTTTAAAGAACCTCCATCAGCAGGACTGTCATCGGAAATAGTTAATGTCCACTCCCCTTTAATCGATTCGCCTTCAAAAGAAGCAAGTGAGCCACTTGGTCTGACGGTACCTTGAATTCCTGGGGTGCCGTTGCAAACGAAATCGGGTGCGTTGTCATCAAACACGGCTTCAACGTTTTTCAGATTTCCACACGCATTGGAGAATAGCGTAACAACAGTTCCGGTCGGCGAAGTCAAGGATACAGTCATATCCTCTAAATACGAATGTTCCAGTTCCAATGAAACATTTATATCGGACAACGGAATATCTTCAAAAAAGGCTATTTTGGAAGTTACTGTAGGGGTACCTATAGATGATATGTCTAGTGGTAGCCCAGAGGCAGCATTGCTGATACAATTGAACTCAATAGTAGTGAAGCTGAAAGGAGCTCCGTAGGCGCCCTCAGCACAGCTATTTTCAGGTTTCACCCGCCAGAAATAAGCAGCATCATTATTCAAACCTGTGGGTGTATACGAATTTGAAATCACATTGGCGGTCTCAATAATAGTATTAAAATCTATATCTGTTGCTATTTCAATTTCATACGAGGTCGCCGCAAGTTGCTCCTCCCACTCTAAGGGTATGCTTTTTGGAGCATCAAGAAATCCATCAGATGGGGAAACCAAAACAACCTCGGAAAAATTGGTTTCATACACATTCAAGTCAATGGTAACTTCCTTTGAATTGCCCAAAGACGTAGCCACCACTTTAATCGGATAACTTCCTACGGGTAAATTCTGCGTATTTGAAAAAGTGATGTTAACTGGCGTATCATCGGCTGTTGCCGTTGTTGGGGCAAAGGAAATATCCAATCCGGCAGGTGGGGCATCTACGCTAAAGGTGACCTCTTCCGCAAAACCCAGATAGGTTTCATAAACAAAAGGAACGACAAGCATATCTGGTTGACAAACTTCATAGCTTAAATCAGTGAAGTTGAGTACAATTTCGGATTCTTCAATGGTAAAATCAGCTGCATTGACCGCAAAAAATATATTGTTACTCGCTTTTATCATAATCCGAGCCTCGGTAGTGGGATTTCCCGGAATAACAACCGTATGCGCTCCATCGTTGGCAACATCATCTGCCAAAGTAATGGGAAAAGTGAGTCCGCCATCGGTAGACAGAAATATGTCGACTAATGTTGCACCAATAGGGGCAAGGAAGGTATTCGCCACATCCCATGTGATGCTCTCAGCGCTACCCGCTATCATAACAACCGAAGTAGGCTGCGATGTCACCACAAAGGGGCCTGCACCCCTTGACACAAAAACATTCACCAAGTCAGAAGCTACCTGCCCACCACCAATGGCATTATCGCGCACTGTCATCGCAAAATTCAGTTCGCGTTCAACATTGGAAACCGTTTCCCATGCGGTATTGATCGTCGGATTCGTCTGTGTTAGATTTCCTTCTACAACACTAGAAAGCTTTGGAAAATAGCGTTCGGGGGATACAGAAGGCTTTTGAGACCTGAACATTGCTCCGCTAGTGTTTTCGGGGCCGAAATTCGATGTAGTAACCAAGCCGTCATCGATTTGCTCCCAGGCAAAGGTCAATAGGTCCGCAATATCCGTATCGGTTGCATTAGCAGTCAATACGAATGCCGTCGATTTCGGGATGGTAAACCCTCCTAAAGGCGTCGCGACCGGTGGGGCATTTGTCAAATTTATAATTTCGGCACAATTCACCGTGTTCAAATAATCGGCCATCTGTACAATGCTCACATAATGAAAATAATCATCCCCATTTGGGGCTACATTATTTTCCTCAACAATGCCCGCATACCCCATAATGGTGGTTCCACTACCAGGCTCTACTTGAACCCCTGAGTTCTGCTCATCTTGATGTGAGAAGGTATGATTTGCGCCAAACTGATGCCCTATTTCATGGGCGATAAAATCAAGGTCGAATACATCCCCCACCGGATTAGGAATCGCAGCGAAAGCACTCCCTTTTTTATTATCCACGCAGACCGTGCCAATGAATCCTGAATTGCCATCAACACCACTTTCGATTCTGTGAAACAAGATACCTAAATCATAGTTTGACTCACCTATGATAGATGTCAATGTATTCTGTACTGTGCTACTCAAACTCCCACTATAAGGATCTGTTTCTGGATCTGTAAATATGACCTCATCCGTGTTGGCAATCAGTTCAAAAGTCACCGCCAAATCGGTTTCAAATACTTCATTCACTCGAGTCACCGTTGCGTTAATCGCTGCTAAAGCGTCGGTCACAGTTCCCCCATGAAAAGCGGTGTAGTCCCCTGAGGCAGATACGGCCAATCTGAATTTGCGCAATACCTGACCATTTACAGGTTGATTGAAACGTGTCAAATCAATATTTTTGGCCATCGTGGCCACGGTAGAACAAACCAATTCGGTCTCTAAAGCTGAATTCGCATCCCTGGTATAGAGCACATAGGTGTCGTTTGAATTCTTTTGCAGATAAGAATTGGCCTTACCATCAGAATGCACGATCATACTCTGAATGCCATTTTGCGAAACACTGAACCTGATTTTATCCTTTGACCGGTTCAAAGCGTAGCCGGCATATGATTTTATCTGAGGGTATTTTTTCGATAACTCTGGTGACAAAACGGGCGCCTCAGAAACTCGAAAGGCAATTAATTGTCCATCTTCATCGGGAAAATGAACAATTCGGGAATTTCCTTTTGCAGAGTGCGAAGACCTTAGGCTTCTCTTGAATTGTGCTTCGTCAAAACTGAAAACCGTTCCTTTTTCAACATCAAATCGTTTCGAAAAATCACGATCAATTTCCTTTTGGGAAGCTTCTTGCCGCCAATAGGTATCTTGGGCAGTTCCGTAAAAGGAAAAAAATACCATGGTAATTGCAAAAACAAGACGTAATTTTGATGCCATCAAAGGGGTTTTATCCAAACTCAAATATAGCTTTTTTATCTTTTATTGTACGTGATAACAGTCCAAA
>JARFRH010000024.1 GCA_029287355.1 Maribacter sp.
GGATGATTCCCCTAACGAAGAAACCATCGATACTTTCACATACACCACTGAAGTTGTCAATGAAGATGAAACAACTAGTATCGAAGTCGGCACCGTAGAAGTGCTCATCGATTCTTCCACTGAGGATGAAACAACAACTGAAGAAGAAGATGGGGACACAAATTCTTCAAATAATGATTCGGAAGAAAAACAAGAAGATGCAAACGCTGAGAATTCGGAAGGCCAATCGGCAAATTTATTATTTAGCTCCGGTTTCGAAGGGGTAACACTATCGAGCCAAAATAATGATTATCGCTATATCGAGGGCATAGATTCCAATACAGGATTTAGCTGGCCTCCAAAGATTTTAGGATCTACGGGTGAAGAGCAGGAACCTAGTGGTATACATACCATTAATGATGGTGGGCAATCGACAATTGCGAACAGACTTGAAACAGTCGTCGGTCATAAGGGCAATCAAACTACTGCTTTATATCAAGGCATAGACGGCGCGTCAGGTGTCACACAGACACCCTATCAAATCAATAATATTCGTGAGAACCCTAACGAAATGTATATCACTTATTGGATGAAAATAGATGATACAAGTTTATCAGGCGCCCATAAATGGAGAGCTCTATGGGAATACAAAACGGATAATTATGGCATTGGTGGTGGTTTTCGAATGATTGCTTTTATCTACACAGACAATAATGGCAAAGCCTATTGGAATTTTCAAGGAGATAGAAACCCATCAAATCCAGTTTGGGAAACACCCAATCTTGATATTCCGGTTCCAAGGGATGAATGGTTTAAAGTGGAGTACTACTTTAAATGGAGTGAAGGTTCTGATGGAAGAGCATTCATGAAAGTGAACGGTCAGCTTGTTGGTGAACATCATGGTGCAACAACTGCAAATTCAATGGATCTCGATTTCATCATTCTTACCCAAGTATACGGCGATACTTCACCAATGTATCAATGGGTAGATGATATTGAAATTTGGGATGGCCTGCCTTACTGACACATCTCCTTAAAGTAGCATTTGGGTTTTAGGGTACACTTGGTATGTATATAAATAGGTTTAAAACTATATTAGGCTGAAGTTAACTTCATATTGCCACATAGGAGGGCCATTTTACCAAATGAACGACTCTTCTTCGGTACATAAAAATATTAATCTGGAGTACATTATATTTTTTTATATTTTTATCAAAAAAGTGCTTATTAGTTACATGCCTAAATTCTTCAGGTCACAAGCGTTGGTTAAGATTTCCATTAATGTTTCCTAAGAATCGTGTAAAAATGATAGTTATGTATCTATACTTCGTCTAAGATCGAGTAGGGCATTCTATAATCTTTTGGAACTCGATATCAGATGGTATCCGAATTTTGATAAAATGAAAAAGGCAATTCTACTTCTAGTTTTTCTAACGGCGTTTTCTGCCTGTAAAAAATCGGATGACCCACAAGACCCAGTGACTATAGATGACCCACAAGACCCAGTGACTATAATAGAGCCATTTGAGGGGTCAACTGGCAAACTCCTATTCAGCTCAGGTTTTGAAAGTGATACCTACCTCAGCGAACCAAGTAGCGAATTAGAGATCAGCAATTGGCCTGATTATGAAATAATTAGAGGTACAGATGCCTCAACCGGATATTCTTGGCCTATAAGTATTTTAGGGTCAAATTTTGCGGGTATTCACAAAGTGGATGATGATGGTGGTGCCGCCCTCAGTAACGACATTGAAACAGTTATTGGTCACAACGGCGAGGAAACCACAGCTCTTTTTCAAAGTGTCAACTATGATATCCAATTTACACAAACACCCTATCAGATTAACAACATAACCGAGAATCCTGAAGAACTCTATATGAGTTATCGAATGAAAACGGATGATACGGCACTTGTAGGGCCTGATAAATGGCGCGCCATTTGGGAGTACAAAACTGATGATTATGCTTCCTACGCAAATGGTTTTAGAATGATCGCTTTAATGGTAACAGATAATCAGGGGACGCCACATTGGGTATTTCAAGGAGATACAAGTCCTACCAGCCCAGTTTGGCAAGTTGAAAATTATGATGTACCGGTTATCATGAACGCCTGGTTTAAAGTAGAGTATTATATCAAATGGAGTGATGCTGCAGATGGTTATGCGTCTATGAAAGTAAACGGACAGTTAATAGCAGAGCATTATGGTGCCACAACAACGAACTCAGATAATTTAGACTTTATCATATTGACCCAAGTCTACGGTAATTCGCACCCTATGCATCAGTGGGTAGATGATATTGAAATTTGGGATGGTGTACCAAATTAAACTAAACGAACCTATGCTCTTATAGCCTATTTTGTGCTATAAGCTGCATCAAAAACATACAAGTCATTGGTTTGATGAAGATGATGCATCGCCACTAGGTTTTTATCGAAATCAGGTTCACAAATCCGAATGTTTTCTTCCTTATATTCATCAAGGGTCAACTTCTCTATTCTATTGATGTTCAAAGCCCGACCATAAATACCATCCGTATTTCTTTGTGATGGTCTATAGAACTCATTCTTATATTCAAATATAGATCCGGCATTACGTGCTACACGCGCATCAATGATCACAGGATTTTGCGCATGAGGCTGCAGGTTTTCTAGTTTTATCGAACCAATTTTATAAATATATAGCTCGCTATTCATTGGTGACGTTTCAGCGGCCTGCTTATTCACAAATAGCCATTTCTGATTTTGCGGATCCTCAAAAAAGAAGGCATCGGCAAGCATTTCTCCTTCAAAAGCTGTGGTGAACAATTCCCACTTGGTTGGAAAATCTACAGCCCTATATATTTCCAGCCTTTTGTTCTCGGAGGTTTCGGGCATTAAAAAGATTTCTCCATCCTCCTCAAAAATAAAAGGGAAAGATAGATGATAATCAAAATCAAGCACATCGATGAGTTCAATGAGTTCTTGATCTCTAACTTTGCCACAAGAAATCTTACCTCTTTTTGATTTATATGAATAATTTTCAAAGAAGACATAATCGGTCTCCCGGTACTTAAACAAAAAAGGATCCGCCCAGAATTCGTCTTTCGGCATTTCTAAAGGTTTAATGTTGGAAAGTGAACTTTCCATAAAAAACCCTTTTCCCATAAAAATTGACCAGCACTCATGTCTTTGTCCCCAAAACCTATGCGCGACCTTTTGAAAGATCTTGCCCGATAAGTGCATATAAAATTGTGTGATGTATTTCAAGGCTTGATATAATCCAGGGCGTTTGGACTTTGGAACAACAAGGGAGTTCACATCAAGCCTGTGCCCTTTTTGGAGTTGCTTCAAATTTTTGAGCAGCACCGAAACACTACCTTCTTGAGCGGTCCTGGCTGTTTCGACCATAGACCATGCACGATTAAAAAAGGCATGGTCCACTATTTCTACCTGCATATCGGCAGTTCTTTTCAGGAGTGTAAATCCTATAGATGGCTTCTTGTATAGTACCTCTGAAAAACCGACAGGTCCTTGCTGTACTGATGAGAAATCAGCATATAAAAAGTCCCAAATACCATTTTTCGCTAACTTTATAAGGTCAAGAGGAACGTGGTGAAATCCAAGGTTAATAAGAAGATCAAGGTCTTGTTCTTGAATAAGTTCCATTGTTTTGGGCCCAAGAACATCGGGTCTGGTCATATTTCGTTGCCCAAGCTTAATTTTTGGAAGTAATTGCAGGTTGTGAATCAAACTTTCTTTGTCAACGCTGTACACTTCTTTAAAAAATACCTTTTTCTCAATACTAATCTGTAGGGATAATACTATCTGACTTAAACTTATTTTGGAAAAAGCTCGACTGAACGAATTTCGCTTTATTCCCTTTTGATTCTTGGCTTCTTGGATTACTAGGGTCAATTCAAGCCTTGGCTCATTCAAAATAGCTTGAATTATCCGCAATTGCCAATTGGAAAGATCTCCAAATTCCCTAATTAAAATTCCTATATTCAAGTTCAAGTCGATTTCTCTTATTTTCTACAAAACCGTAGTAAAATTGGGCCTTATCACTTATTTCTTGGCGCTCATGATTCAATTAAGACTGCTGCTGTGGGAATACTAATGTACTTCATATCCGGGTTGTTCAATTTTCAAAATATAAAAATCGAAAAAAAGATTTTGATAAATACCGCCTTGGGTCAAAACACTAGGCCTGCCGATCGTACTTGTTTATGCCGATTTTTTTAGAGGCTTATTCGTTTTCAGCTTTCTTTTATACCATGGTTTTGTGGCAGTGTTGCTCTCGTATCCGTAGTCATAACCATAGTTGTACTTAGCACCCTTCGTATGCCCAACGGCATTAAGCACATAAGCCATATTTTTCAATTTTTTTGTTCTGTTCAATTCTTTTGAAAACTGTAGTAGCTTCTTGTCTGTGTAGCCGGAACAGGCCACAAAAAGTGTAATATCAGCATATTTTGAAATCAACAGTGTATCGGTCACCAACATCGTAGGGGCTGTATCAAAAATAACATAATCAAATTCCTGTTTGGCTTTTTGAATAAAATCATCAAATCTCTTGCTCGACAAAAGTATAGGTGCATTTTTAGGTATGCCTCCACTTAGGCACAATTTATGATTAGGGATTTCTTCAAATCCATCAAGCAGAATGTCGGTTAGAGCCAGACGGGGTTTTATTAAAAAGTCGGATAATCCTGTCACATTCTTATCGAGATTAAAATGCGTATGCAATTGTGGATTTCTCAAGTCGGCCCCTACGAGCAAAACCTTTTTACCCATACTGGCATACGCCAGTGATAAGTTCATGGCCAGTAGGGTTTTACCCTCAGCTTTTATAGAAGATGTCATAAAAATCACTTTCCCAGCATCCAAATCCTTTGAAGACAACAGGTAATCAGTATTTGTACTCAATATCCTGAAAGACTCTGCTAATGCAGATCTATCATTGACATTGGCAAAACTCTTCTCCTTGGTGAAGAATGGAATCTCGATTAACACAGGTATTTCAGGGTTTACACTCTCAATATCAGATCGGTCATGTATTTTGGTATCAAGGGAAGTACGGATGTAAATCACCATAAAAGGCATGAACATTCCTAATATTAGGGACAAAGGGTATACTATGATTTTCTTGGGCCACATAGGTTTAATAGCTGTCAGTCCATAATCAACTACCTTGACCGTTGGTGTTGTCGCGGCATAATCTATCGCTGCTTCTTCACGCTTTCTCAAGAGTAAAAGGTACAGGTTTTCTTTGATGCTTTGCTGTCTTTCTATTGCTCTTAACATACGTTCCTTTTCAGGAAGTCTAGAGAATGAGAATCCTGCATTTTCCTGTTCACGGTTCAAACGTTGTAATGAAACATCCAACTGTGATTCATAGACATTGACGGAATTTAAAATATTCAGCTTTCCGAGCTCTAATTGCTCTGACAATGCCTTTATTCTAGGGTGATTAGACCCAACAGTAACGACCAGTTTCTGTCTTTCCCTGGCCATCTCGTTGTAATTTGTAACCAATTCGTTCAAGCCCTGATTATCCAACCCTATATTCCCAGGCAACAAATTGTACTCCACTTCTTCGGAAACCGTTCTTTTTAAAAGCTTTGAAAGCGAAATTTGCGTTTGTAGTTGGGCCACCCTTGAATTGGCAGCAGACTTTCTTCGCAAACTAACATCGGCATCTGCCTGAATATAAGATAGGTTTTCAGCTTTTTTGAAATCTTCCTTTCCAGCTTCGATAGAATCCAATTCTTGAGATAAATAAATGAACCTCCTATCTATAACCTCCAAGGTGCGTTTGGCGACCAACTGTCGATCGGTAACGCCATCTTCGTCAAAATTATTTACTATCGAATTCAATATGGCTTCAGATAGTGCTCTACTGTTCCCCTTTAATGATAATGTAAGTATGTCACTTTGCTTTTCTGAAGTAGAGATCTTCAAGTCTTTCGCAAGCAACATGGTAGCTTGTCTTTCTTGCTTTATAATGATTTTGTACTTATTGTATTTATAGTCTTTAATATTGGTAATTTCAATAAGATCAAGCCTAAAGGGAAGGTGATCGCCCTCTGATGAATTGGTTTTATCATAGGGAAGAATATACCTTTTTCCCGCTTTGTCGGTAATATTAAATCCGGAGGTACTCAACATTATTTCGTATTCCAAAGGTTTCCCTAATGCGTCTTCAGCAATATCTTTCCTCACTTCAAAAGGAGCTTTGAAAATCTGGGTATAAAATAATTCACCGAGCTCGTAATACTCGATATCCATTTCCAATTCCCTTACAACATTGTTAAGCAGTCGATACGATTTAAGGACTTCAACATGATTCTCTAAATTGAGCCGCATATTTTGGTTGGCCAATGCCACTTCATTAGGAATGATTTTCATTTGATTGGCTTCGTCCAAAATCTTGACTTTCGCTATGGAACTATATGTTTCCGGAATATATTTGCTATAGCAAAATCCGAGCACCATAAATAGCGTACAACTAATCAGAAACCATGGCCAGTAGCTCAGGTATTTCATTACAATACTCATGAAAGCGATAGGTTTATCGTCTTCCGAAAAATCGAATGTTTCGGTGTTATCTCTCATCGTTTACTTCTATAACTATTCATCTGCTAACAATTCTCCTTCATTATTGATATAAAAATGCAGTTATTGTGCATTGTATTTCATGGTCTTTTATCCACAACTACTTTCGTTAACGCCATACGCGGACGAGCATTGTAAGCATGAACCTTCGAAATTACGGATAACTAAGGCCAAGAAATTTATAAATCGTTGAATTCTAATATTTTATCGATTATACGTATTGCTGTTTTACCATCCCATAAATGAGGAATTCCCCCTGTTTTCCAGTTACCTGAAAGTAATTTTTCCATGGCAGGCTTTATAGCTTGTGGGTCTGTACCTAAAAGTTCATTGGTACCCTCTGTTATCGTCTCTGGGCGCTCCGTATTATCTCTAAGGGTCATACAAGGTATTCCCATGACTGTTGTCTCCTCCGTAATGCCGCCTGAATCGGTAATTACCGCTTTCGATTTCTCTACCAAATAATTAAACTCCAAATAGCCCAAAGGGTCGATCATATGCAATCTTGGATGCACAACATTCAGCCGTTCTAAAATATTTGCTGTTCGAGGGTGAACTGGAAAAATCAAGGGTAAATTGCTAGAATGTTCTATTATTTCTTCCAACAGTGACTTTAATTGGCTTTCTTGATCAACATTAGCTGGACGATGCAATGTCATCACGATGTAATTTTTTTCTCTTAGACCTATTTTCCCCCAAATTTGAGGCTTTCGAAATCGAGGTCTTTGTTTTAAAAGCGAATCGATCATGGTATTGCCCACATAAAAAATACTTTCCTCTTTTATACCGCTCTGCATCAAATTGGTATTTGCCATTTCCGATGTGGTGAAAAAGTAATTTGAAATGGCATCAGTCACCAAGCGGTTGATTTCCTCCGGCATGGTCCAATCTCCAGAGCGAATACCGCCTTCCACATGGGCCACTTTTGTATGTAGTTTTTGTGCTACAATTGCACATGCCATGGTAGAAGTCACATCTCCAACTACAAGAACAAGGTGGGTAGGGTTATTTAAAAGCTCTGATTCGAACCGCATCATAATGGCAGCAGTCTGTTCAGCCTGAGAACCCCCACCGGCCTCTAAATTGACATCTGGCTTTGGAATCTCCAGCTGGTCAAAAAAGTCACCTGACATTTTTTTGTCGTAGTGCTGCCCCGTATGAACTAATCGATATGAAATTTCTTTCCCGTCATGCTGTGCGGCTTTGATAGCATGAATAATCGGCGCGATCTTCATAAAATTTGGCCGTGCCCCGGCTATTAAGGTTATTTTTTTCATTTATTGAAAATTTATTTATCGTAAAAGGGGGTTTCACTGACAACAGGTTCTAAGCTCCGATTAAGATATTAATCTAAAATTACCCTATCGACGTTTTCCCAATCCACTTGCTTTATCGCCTGGTTCAAATCGACAAATTCAAAATCGCTTATCCATTTCTTAAGTTTAGGCTTGCATGATTTCAGCCCTACGTATGATTTGAACCTTCTAGAATAAGATATACCCTCAATCACCGGCTGCTCAGGGTCAAAATCTCGAGGATGAAAATAAGTCATGACGTAATCTGATTTTTTAGTGCATTTTTTAATAAAGTCATAAGGGAAGAATCTGAAATATCCTCCTCCGGAAAAAACAATAGGGTGACCGAGAATAGCTCTGGTATTTACGGGAAATTCCTTTAAAACAGCCCCGTTATACTTTAAAATCGATGGTTTATCAGTTTCATAGGCGGGCAGCCCTCCATGTGCGTGACTTGCCGGAAATACCGAAGAATCAATCGTAATTCCTAATTCATGCAGCACTTCAAATGCCCACTTGTTCCTTTCCATAATCGAAAAGCCAGGAGCTCTAAAGGCCCTAACTTTATTACCGGTACAATCTTCAATGGTCTTAATCGATCTTTCTACATCATTATAAAAAGTGACTTTATCTTGTTCATACGCCAACTGATGTAAATGGGTGTGACTACCAATTTCGTAACCTCTATCCGCAATTTCTCGAATGACCTCAGGAAAACGTTCTGCCATCCAACCCACAACGAAAAAGGTAGCTCCAACCTTGGTCACATCTAAAATCTCATATATGGTTTCCATATTTTGATGGATTCTAGGTTCAAAATTTGACCATTCTTTCACGGTCCTCGTAGACTCATTGTCTAGAATATGAAACCATTCCTCTATGTCAAATGTTAGTATGTTCATCACTAATTTTCTTAATAAATGTATTTAGATATTAAATGCCCAAAATAGACTGATGTCTTAAGCGGTTGAAGTTTCCAAATCTTTGACAAAAAACTAAGCTCCTTAATCGGTTTTCCAATGGGTTCAGAATAATTGTAATAAATGGGTAATTCTAGTGGGTTCCATTGTTTTTTAAATCGATGATTGTTACTATCAATAGTAGACCTTCCAAAAGAAAAGTAGGTGTGTTTTTTCTCTACTGAAGACTTCAACATTTCCCAACATAACAAAGCGTGAACATTAAATCTATTATATGTCCTATCTGAGGAAGACCAACACACTTCATTAAAATTAAGATAGGATAATGCCATACCCGAGGCAATGACTTTGTCTCCATCATACAATACAGCTATTTGTACTTCTCCGTATTCGTAATCTGTAAGGATGTTATTAAAAAACATCTTGCCTATTGCTGGAGAGCCAAATTCTAACATTTTACGCGCATAACAACCATAAAAATCGTCCAGTAATTCTAGTCCTCCAATTTTAGTTATATATCCCCGCTTTTTAACCTTTCTGATTTTCTGACGTAATTTTGACTTTAAGCTCATCAATTGAGCATCATCAGATTTATGTACATCTAATACACAACTGATTTTTTTGTCATATACGTGCGCTGATAATTTTGAAAAACTTCTTATTTCAAATTTTCTTCCTTGAAAAACCTCATCCAAATCCACATCTATATTTTCACTCGTATCAATAATCGGCCCGCCATAAGAGAAATGTGGAATGGATACTACTCTATCTCGAAATAGTACCGCAGGTAATACCCCGACTATCTTTTCACCTTTTTCCATCAATATATTTTGGCTTTTGTAGCCAAACGTTTTTGAAAGAATCGGAGCGAGGGAAGGGTTATGGGCTATCGTAATCATTTGATTGTCCTTTTCCTTTTCCAAAAATTCGTTCCATGCGTTGTTATCCTCGCAGGTTGACAGTTGTATCATAGTTTATTAAATATCAACTTTATAAAATAAGGAATTAGGCGAATGTCACGCATAATGCGTTTTCTTGGCTCCATCATGGTACGATAGGTACCTTCCAATTTATTATCGATCCACCATTTAGGAGCACGTTGAACATTGCCCGTGTATACATCAAAACTACCGCCAAGGCCCTGATATACAGCGGGGTGTCTTTGATACATTTCTTCCATTACTAATTCTTGTTTCGGCGAACCCATGGCGACAAAAACCACATCTGGCTTCTGCTGGGAAATATCAGCGATTAGGGCTGAAAACTCACTATCTTCATTCAAATATCCGTTGCGATAACCCAAAATGTTGATATTGGGGAAGTCCGATTTTAAATTTGCAACCGTTTTTTCGATGACCTCTTCTTTCCCTCCTACCAAATAAAACGTCTTCGTAGAATGATATTCCGTGATAATATCCAGCCACAACTCACAACCTGGAATTCTATCAACATCTGTATGTCCTCTTTTTTGTAAAGCCCAAACGGCTCCCATTCCATCAGGATAACCCACATTTCTATTGATTATACTTCGAGTGGTATCGGTGGCATGATAGATTTTCTCACCATTTACCGCTATCAAAATACTTTTATGTTCAAACACATATTCCATCAGCTCTTTTCGAGTTTTTGGAACATATGTTTTGACACCGTTAAATAGTTCTGAAACCATTACCCATTCATTTTATTCGCTTCAAACCAATAGTAAATACTGAGCAATAGAAAAATTTGTTTTTCCTTATTGTAACCGCTGCTATGTTGTTCTAAAACTTCAGAGATATAGTTTTGGTTAAATACCCTCGAAAATTCTGAATTTTTGGTCAATAGAATTAGCTTTAAACTATCCATTTCCTCCCGAAACCATTTATTCGTAGGCGATTGAAATCCCTTTTTTTGACGATCGATGATTTTATCGGGCAGCAAGGTTTTGGCGAACTCCTTATGGATTATTTTCCCCTGTCTACTGCTTAATTTTAGTTCTAAAGGAAGTGCTTCCATAAAATTCACCAACGCTACATCAAGCATAGGAACCCGGCATTCCAAAGAGAAATTCATCGTGATCTTATCCGTATAGTTGAGAAGATCGTCTGACAAATTCATTCTTGTATCCAGAGCCATCATTTTTTCAGCGGCATGTTGCCTTGAGCCACAATCAAGCAATTGGTGAAAATTACTGACCTCTCGCTTGCTAAGGGTATCTTTTATGGATATCAATTTCTCAATCTCGTCAACTGAAAATATTTCATAAACCGACAAAAAGCGTTCTATTTCATCTGATATACCGATTGAATTTGCCCCTCTCAACAGTTGTTCATTCTTGCTGCCTACAAGTTGCACGATAGGCTTGACCGTCTTTCGAAATGAAGCAGGAATCCTTCTTCTTATTATTTCAGATTTGTATCTGGTATAACCTCCCAAAGGTTCATCGGCACCCTGACCCGTTAGTACAACCTTGACTTTTTCAGAAGCCAATTGGGCCAAGTAATACATAGGAATCATTGAGGTTGTCGCAAGGGGTTCTTCGACTATTCGTGAACACTCTTTTATAAGTCTTAAAAAATCGGTAAACGTAATTTTTTTAATGTGGTGTTCCAGGCCTAGTAGTTCAGCAGTTTCTTTTGCATCCGCTATTTCATCTTCCTCAAAATCGCCTTCAAAGCCAATGGTGAACGCCTTTAGTTTGCCCTTATAATGCTTTTTGGCCAAAGACGCGATAACCGCAGAGTCTATTCCGCCACTTAGCAGTATACCGACTTCGACATCTGCTAACAGCTGCCGCTGCACCGCTTGCTCCAATGCTATACCATATGACTCAATTAACGCTTCTTTAGTATCATGTGTTACTTTTGGTAATTGACTAGCGAAATGTTTTGTTGTAGCTTCAAGTGAAAGAGCATCTAAATTCACTTTATGAATATGCCCTGGTGAAACTTTATTTATGTTGTCCAGCAAAGTATTCGGTGAGGCATTGTATCGTAGTCTAAGAAGGCTTGCCAAAGCATCTTTATTCAATTCGGTTCTCTTTAACATTGATTTTATTGGCCGAATTTCAGATGCAAAAATCAATTCCATATCATTTTGATAATAGTACAATGGTTTTACACCAAAGGGATCTCGGGCCAAAGTCAGCTCTTTATTATTCACATCCAGAAATGCCAGCGCGAAAATCCCATTAAAATCAACTATTTTCTCTGTGCCAAAATGGATAATATATTGAAGAATGGTTTCGGTATCTGAATGCCCATTGAATACTAGATTTTCAGGTAGTCTTTCTCGCAACTCCAAATGGTTATAAATTTCCCCATTGAAAATCAGTGCAAAGTTTTTGCAAGGGGAAATCATTGGCTGATGTCCTGCAGGAGATAAATCGATAATCGATAATCTTCTGTGTCCAAAATAAACGTCGTGGCCATTGATCTCAAATGAATCTACACCAAAATCATCAGGGCCGCGATGCTTAATCAAATTAAGCGTCGTTTCGTCAAAATATCGATTAACCGACCCTAGAATACCACACATATAAAGTTCTTGAATTTGGTTCTCACCCCTTTGGATTATACTTTGGTATAAACTGTATTCAAAAGTAAATATTTGAGTCAACTAGAGTCGAAAAATACCGACAAAACACCGTATCTATCGACTTACGCATGAATGGTATCACAAACCAGCTTATTTCCAATAAATCATTTTGGATCTGTACCGAATTTTGATAAAATTTCGACGAAATCTATTAGGGCTAAAAGTTATTTACAAATTTGAGTCAATAACCTCAGTGTTGATATTTATAATGGGCCGATAGTGCTAATAAAAATGGCATTGCAGCCCATCGGAGCGTATTTTTGTTTCCTTTCGAATTGAAAAAATCAATTACTGAATAAATGGTATTTCCGGAAACGAATTTTTCACAAAGGGTAGCAATTAAAGTTGCTTCTAAATCTGTATCCCGAAGTAGAATAGCTAGATGTAGCATCTCAGCATTATCATATAAATCGAATTTGATTATGGAAGGTTTGTTGCTCAGGGTAAATCGCTTAAAGAGCTTGTAATCCGGGTTGTAAAAATTTTCCTTGACATAGTGATAACCTGAAGATAGAATACCTTCACTACCAGATAGTGGGACAATTCTATTGGTCTTGTACACATTCTTTAGAACACAGCATGAGTGAAAACAATCGATAAAAGAATTTGGCGTATCAGGCTCATATAACCAAGAACCATTGGAACGTTGTTTACTTTGGATGAAATTAAATAGTTTTTGAATTTTACCCTTTATCATGGCATCCTTCTCTGGGAAATAGCCCAAAAAAATCACATAGGCGTATAGTGTATATGAAACTGCATTTGTGACAAGCCTATCCTTCTCCGGGCCATAGGATGTCGCTAGCACTACTTCATCTTCATACATGATTTGTAAATCGTTCTCATAAAAATTGAAAACACTCTTAATATGCGGTACATACTCCAGGTCACCAGTAACTGCAACATACTGATGTATGGCTTCCAATACATAAGGGGTATGTGTGCTAAAGGGGGTGTTTTCATTGTAATCCAATCCATCACCAGCTGCCCACTTAAAACCCAGTCCCCAGCATAAGCCTGAATATCCCTTGCAGGTATGGGCAATTAACCAGTCAATATGCTTCTTGGCGAAAACAAGATGTTCTTCTTTACCAGATTTATCATACAAATTGAGCATTGTCAATGCCGCCATGGCCCTGGCCGTTGGATATTCTTGCTTTTTATACCCAAGCCTCATGGTATTATTTAAAAATTGGTCCCAAATAGTGACCACTGCAGCCGGAAGAAATCCCAGTAATTTATTCGTATTATACAATTGCTTTACACGAATACCAAAAGAGGTCATCCAGACATCATATGGGTCGTAGCATTCAAGATTATCTTGCATGCAAAATCGCTCAATCAAACTTATGCCATTCTCATTGTTCATTATTCTATGGGAAAAGTTTTTAATGGCTTGGTAAGCCAATACGTATAATCTAATTGATATGATGCTTCAATTATCGCCTTTTAACAGCGGTTTCAACTTACCTTCATCTATATGCCTTACTAAATCAGAGGTCGTGATAAACTCAAGATTAGTATAGTTTATGGTCAAATACTCCATAAACTTATCGATGTCATCAAATACATTCTTAAAGTCTTTAGTATGGGTTTCAAGCACAATCAATTTGTACTCAAAATCATTTTTCATCACCATCTTATAAGCTCTTTTGAAGGTTTTCTTCAAATACCAATAAGGCTGTTTGTTCATCTTTAAATTGGTCTTGTAGGGCATTTTCAGTGAATGTATACGATCTCTATTCGATACGGGATTCAGATTCAAGATTTTATCAGGTACGCCATAGATATCCATATCCTTGTCGTGCCTTTCCATAAAACCAGTGAATTTGACATGCCAGACATAGCGTATTAAATCAATCCAATTCAAATAGGTCGGCGTCATGGGTATAATGGCAATCTCTTTATTATCACCAATTCTGTTGATATCATCTTTGCGGCAATAATATGGAGTTATTTCACTTTCCATGGAGGTATAATCCAAATCTAACACCGATAATTTAAGACCTTTTGTGGGGCCCAATACAATTTTGACCCCCTGTTCTTTGAACTCATCATACAAAACGGCAAATGGCTGTAAACCCCATGAGCCTGCTTTAAAAGAATTGAAGCGGTTTTGGTTTTCTGCCTTGGCAATGATTTCTTGCAAGTGTTTTGAACCTTCCAAAAAAAGTCGTCTTTGATCATCTTCTGCCAATTGCCCAATATTCCACTTTTCGGTTACATGCACATTATCATTCTCAATAGTAGCATTCGCCCATTGGGAGTGGAGGTGTAACTGCACCTCCATTTTATTTTCCAAAAGATGTAAAATGGTTTTTTCGATCAATTCTGCTTGCAAAGCAAAATCCTCAAAATGAGGGTTATCTCTTAGAAATAGCCAATGCGCCATGTCAATATAAAAAGTTGATTTGGCCTTATACTTTTTTAAAATCTCGACATATCTCACTACAGGCAAATACATTCTATACATGATATGCCCGGTACCATTACCGAAAATCTCAGTGTCATCTTCTAATAAAATATAGACCTTTTTGTCGTTCATTGTCATTTGACTTTTTGATCTAGGTTCTCAATTCTTCATAGTTTCTTGCTAATTAATATTGAAATGCATGCTCTTAATCAGTTGTACTAGTGATTATAATTTTTTTGAGTTTACTAAAGACCATCTCATCCATAAAATTTTCCTTGGCGTAGTTTAGATTATATTCTGAAATAGCATCTCTTTTTGCACTATTCAAATACAATTGCTCCACTTTTTCGACGATACTATCCACATCTTTTATAGCAATCAAACTACCCATCAATTTGTCAATAAAAAAATCATTGATACCGCCTACTGGTGTAACGATTACAGGCAAACCAACTGCCATTGCTTCAATAACGGCTACTGGAAAACCTTCTGTATAAGATGGAAGAATAAAAGCACTGGCCTTAGAAAGCAGGTTGAACTTTTCATCACCCACTACATAACCCGGTATTATTACATCTTTTAAATTCTTTGCCTTAACTAAAGAGGCAACCCTAGTTGACTCACTACCATCACCTACAATTGTCAATATACAATTATGATATTTTTTCTTTAAGATCTCAGAGGCTTCTATCAGTTCATAATTACCCTTGTAG
>JARFRH010000200.1 GCA_029287355.1 Maribacter sp.
CTACAAGCATCGGGGATTAAAGTCGTTGCTGCCACCGAAAAAACGGAAAACACCATTTATGATATTTCTTTTGAATCACCAACCGCAATTGTCATGGGCTCGGAAGATAGAGGTATATCCCCTTCCATATTAAAAGCAGCGGACGAAACCGCAAAATTACCCCTGCTTGGCGAGATCGAATCATTGAATGTCTCGGTAGCCTGCGCGGTCTTTTTATATGAAGCGGTACGGCAGAGAATAAAAACCGGCTAATCAAAACCTACTCCTCTGGATTTTTTTTATACTGATAGGTAAATTTGATCGATTCTCCTTTTTCAAGGGGAGTTTCCTCGGACCTCTCTATAAAATTTCCATTTTCATCAAAGTGTTTTAGAAATTCATCTTCCTCCTCATTGTAATCGTCATGCTCCCACGCGAACTTTTTTGAAGTTGGTACAGGTGACTTTAGCAAAAAAGCCAAAACCAAACCCATGATGAACCCTCCCAAATGACCTTCCCAAGAAATACCATCTTTTATGGGGAAGATATACCACAACAAACTTCCATAAATAAAAACCACCATCAATGATAAAGCTACCAGGCGATAGTATTTCGTGAAAATGCCTTTGAAGAAAATAAAACTGGCCAAAAAGTAAATCACACCACTCGCTCCAATATGATATGAAGGTCTTCCGATGCCCCACGTTATCAACCCAGAAAACAATACTCCTAATAATAAAGTCTTCAAAGCCACCTTTCTATAGAAATAGAACAAGGAAGCCATTAATATGGCCAAGGGTATAGTATTGTTATATAGGTGATCCAGAGAACCATGAATAAACGGGCTGAAAATAACCCCTCTAAGACCTTCAAAGGTCCTTGGGTTGACTCCATAATCGTTCAAATTCATTTGAAAACGGAGCTCTATCCAATAGACCGTCCATATGGACAACACCGCGATCAGCGGGGCTACTATCACGGAATTCGAAAACTTGAAATAATTTTGTTCGACCATTCTTCAAATTTAGCAATAAGTCGGCCGTAAGGTGTTTTCCTGAAAAAATGTCATTACATAATGAACCAAAACCATAAAACAACCCTAAAGTACGTTCAAGAGTGGATGCTATGAGAACTTTATTTTACATTTATACCATGAACGAGCCACTCGCAGAAAGGGTACGCCCTAAAACATTAGAGGAATATATCAGTCAAAACCACTTGGTTGGTGAAAATGGCTCGCTGACCAACCAAATAAAAAAAGGAACGATACCGTCATTAATACTATGGGGACCTCCAGGCACCGGAAAAACCACTTTGGCCAATATCATTGCTACTGAGAGCGAAAGACCTTTTTATCCATTGAGTGCCATAAATAGTGGAGTCAAAGATATTCGGGAAGTTATCAATAAGGCAAAACAGAGTGGTGGACTTTTTACGGCCAAAAATCCTATTCTTTTTATTGATGAGATACATCGTTTCAGTAAATCACAGCAAGATTCGCTTCTTGGTGCAGTTGAAAAGGGTTGGGTGACACTAATTGGAGCGACTACCGAAAACCCCAGTTTCGAGGTTATACCAGCGTTATTATCTAGATGTCAAATATATATTTTAAATGCCTTCGGAAAAGAAGACTTAGAAGCCTTATTAAAAAGAGCCATCAAACAGGATCCCATCATAAAGGAAAAAAAGATTAGACTCAAAGAAACGGAGGCGCTACTTCGTCTTTCAGGAGGTGATGGCAGAAAGCTGCTGAACATCTTTGAATTGGTAGTCAACTCCGAAGAAACGGATTCTGTAGTGATCACTGATGCTTTGGTCATGGGCAAAGTGCAAAAAAATACCGTCTTATATGACAAAACGGGAGAGCAGCACTATGATATTATTTCAGCATTTATAAAATCTATACGTGGAAGTGACCCCAACGGTGCTGTTTATTGGCTTGCACGCATGATCGAAGGTGGAGAGGACGTGAAGTTCATTGCGCGTAGAATGTTGATTTCCGCATCTGAAGATATCGGATTGGCCAACCCCACCGCTTTGGTTCTGGCGAACGCCGCTTTTCAGAGTGTGACGACTATAGGCTACCCCGAAGCACGGATTATTTTGAGCCAGTGTGCCATTTATTTAGCAACATCGCCAAAAAGCAATGCCAGTTATATGGCCATAGGCAAAGCACAGCAAACGGTGAGACAAACTGGAGATTTATCGGTACCCTTACCCCTGCGTAACGCCCCGACCAAATTAATGAAAGACCTTGGGTATGGAGAGGAATACAAGTACGCCCATAACTATCAAAACAATTTTGTAGAGGAGGAGTTTTTACCGGAAGAACTCTCCGGAACATCACTCTACGAACCAGGCGGCAATCAACGAGAGAATGCCATTAAAGAATTCTTAAAAAACCGATGGAAAGATAAGTATAAACTTTAAAATTTGATGTTCAATTCTTCGGTCACAAGTTCGTTGCCATTATAATACTCAAAAAACCACTTGCCGTTTTCAGAAAACACCAGGCCGTTTATGGTACCAGATTCGGCAATATAAACGTTGGGTGAAGAGCTTTTCAATAATTTCATCCGAATTTTAGGTGTACTATCCACCAATTGATATCCATTTGAAAGTTCTTGTGCGTAGAGCATCCCAAAATCGGTTTTCAATATTGAAGATGATGGACTTTCCTGAGTATTATTTATGCGGTAATCGGAAGCTGTTTCCGGTTCCATACTTTCGAAACTTTGCTCTTTTTCGGTAGCAACTTGTGCGACCACTATTGGAGTGGTATCCACCGCCTTTTTATAGTCTGATTCAACTGGTCTATTGTCTTTGTAATACTGACGTTCCGCAGTTGCTTCTTGTTCTACTAAAGGATCCTGATTTTTATTAAGATTCGGACGTTCATCCAAATTTTTTACATCGTTTTTGAAGCTGACCGTGATGGGTTCTGAAGTTTCTTCTTGGGCCTTTGGCTCGTAACTGTAAGGCATGGCATTAAAAGAACGAAAGGCATTCTCGATGGCTTCGGCAAAAGAAGCCTCGTATTGCTTTTTTTTGCTTTTGCCTTGAAGTGTGGAAAAAATCACCTCATTTGAACAGTCTTTTAAAACTAGCATGGTTTTAGTCGTGAACATTGATGATTGATTGTCCAGATTTACAAACAGCCCTAAACATCTATTTGCTTGAAGATCCTCTGGCAAATTATCATCATAAACCGTGTTAAATCCCTTTTGGGTAAACAAATGTTTTACTAGGGTGCTGGTCTTATACTGGTTTTCTCTTTTAAATCCATCAAACTGTTTCGGGACTACAATGTATTTATACTCATTTAGCTGAGCCTGTAGCTCATTTGCGAAACTTATTAATAGAAATATGGACAGGGCAATACTTTTCATCTAAGGGTTTTATTTTTATTTATAGAAGAAGTAATGAAAAAAGCGTGCCAAAGAGAATTTTTACTTGCTGCATCAATTTTATATCAATATCACTTCTTGCCCCAAGATATGATATTTAATCCTAATTGAAAAGACGCATACCTGCTGTTGTAAAGGTTCCTATAACTCAGCAGATTATCAGCCATGAAATAAAGGTTTATCGGGCCAGCTTGGAGATTCAGTCCAAGACCTATGTTGGTAGCTGAAAACTTATCTACGGTGTAGGTTGCTTTTAGTGCAGCCACATTGCCAAACCTTCTCAAGTAAAAGGCGGTCAGGGCGGTTTGTGGGCCTCTTGGGCGGTTTATGGCATAAATCTGCGCGCCCACCGCATTTGCAAACCTCGGAGCCCTCTTACTTTGAGAAGCGTAAGGGCCGCAATCACAATCTTCACCTACCTGAATTTGTTTACCAAAATTATGTCGCAAGGATGCATTCAATTTTGTAGGTCTAAATGTGATGTAGTTCTTGAAGTTTTCTTCGAAAGGAGCAAGTGCTTCGATGTCATCAATCAATTGTTGGTAAAAATCGGCATCAGGGTCTGCAAGTGCACCTGGAAGTATAATTTCGACACCCTCGCTTGTCGCCTTTCCCTTTAAGGTCCAATTTTTTGTATCTGAAGAATGGTAGATGAATCCTAGGTCCAACATACTTGCCGTGAGTACGGTTTGATCATTAAAATACTTCGTAAAGCCCAAATCTAATCCAAGACCCAAATCGCCGCCAAAAAGTGCTCTCTTGGTAAAAACACTGCCGATATCTTCACTGTCGGCATCTCTAAGTACATTGAGACCCGATGTGCGCATTTCCAAATCGGCATCCAAGGTGGTTGATATCACATTATTCTGACCTTCGGTATTTTGCAAAAATCCTTTATTCCGCGTAGAATTAAAATCTAATATTCCTGAATAAATCTTAGCCCGCCCCCCTATCAACAATTTATCATTGACGCGCTTCTTTACCCCGAAGTGGTATACATTTACAATGGATCCTCGAGTCTTCAAATGACCTAAATTAAACCGTCGAAAGGAATCAGCATTACCATCGAAAGCCAAAATTGCATAGTCTTTAAACCAATACCCTATGGCATCACTTTCGTTGTAAACACCCAAAGAATAAAAATAGTCTGGGTGTTTTCGTCTCCACCCACTGTTAAGAATTTCAACTTGGCTATTACCGCTGAGTTCATCTGAGATGGTCATACCATTCAAAAGTCTATCCCTTACTTTGTCATTGATATTCAACCCATCATCAGCAAGAAGATCATATGCAGACACTCCACTGGAACCTGCTTGTAAAGAAATACCGGACAAACCAAGAATACCACCATACCATTTGAAATCGACATCGGCTGCGGGATTGACCATCAAGGACTGTGGTATATCGGTAAAATCATATAGTAACTGCTTATTCTGACCGTGCATGTAAAAACACCCCATTAAAATGGCAAGAAAAAAAAGATGGGAAATTCTCATTTTACGCGGACGGTGAATTTACCACCCGATTTCAATGTTATCATTGGTTCTGGAGCGGAGGAAGTGCTGGTAGTATCACCTAAGTTTATAGCACTCACCCTGATGGAAGAGAGATTTGTAATAATATCGATACTGCGGCCAGTTGGACCGTAGACGATTTCTCGTTGAAGAATAGATGTTGGGGCAGGCTGGATAGTAAAAGCCTCTGTATCAAGAACAGCCCCACTATCATCTAAAAACTCAACGGTTATATCCAATTCTTTACTGGTGGTATTTTCGACTACAAAGGTCACGGTACCTTCAATAACGCGCTCTGCGAAAACATCGGAATTAAAAGCGTCAAAGTTGAAGGTATTACTGAAAACCGTATTATCGGTAACCAAATTGATAAGTTGTTCGGATGCCTCAATATAAAGCAAACCACCTTCAAGTGTAGGAGTGAGTTCAAGGTCATCAAATTGATCCGAGTCGATATTCTCAACACATGAAGAGATCGTCACCAAAGCGAAAATTCCCAAAAAAAAATATTTGAATAAATGTTTCATCAAAATACCTTTCTGAACGCATCATCCATTTATGATGAGATGCTATCTTAATAACTCTACAAAAGGCTTTTTATTTCACTTAAATCATGAATCATTTGACTCAAATCAAGAGGAGGTTCTTTATGACCGTTGAAGTGTAGGGTATGAAAGCCAACCGCCTTCGCCCCTAAAATGTCAGCTTCTAAGCTATCCCCGATCATCAAAGATTTTTCTGCTATCGTATTGGCATTCTTGAGGGCAAGTTCAAAAATTATTGGGTTTGGCTTTTTCACTCCCGCCATTTCTGAATTGATCACCTGTTCGAAATAGCCATCTATTTGGGCATTTCTTAGTTTCTTATTCTGAATTTCCTGAAAACCGTTAGTGATAATATGAAGCTTGTACCTAGGCCGTAAATAGTCAAGGACTTCAATAGTATTGGGAAAAAGATGATTGTAAGAAGATAAATATCGAATGTAGTCTTCCGATAGGATATGTATCATGTCATCTGAAATTTCAAAACCTAATTCGTCAAAAACACTCTTTAAACGCTGGAAACGGAGCTCTTCTTTGGTGATTTTCTCTTCCCGATATAACTTCCAGAAAGCCAAGTTGGCAGGCACATAGACTTCTAAAAAACCCACCAAATCCAAATCAATGTTATTGGATTTCAAGATTTTTTTAAAAGTGAGGGCAGAATTTCGTTCAAAATCCCAGAGGGTATGATCTAAATCGAAAAAAATATCGGTGACTGTATTTCTAAACATGATAACTCTTTAGAACAGATTCATATAACTTCTTCCAACTCACTTTTTGTGCACTTCCTATCAGTTCGTTGGAAAAAATTGTAATGAAGTTTCCGTTGACTCTTTTCACATCTTGATACAATAGGTCTATTTCATTCAAAACCTCTTGTTCCTTTTTAAAATTTATCAAGGCATAATCATGTACTGCAAAAGGATGAATCCGAATTGGTTGCTGTATCTCAAGATTGATGTCATAAAAATAAAAGGGAGAACAGGTACCGGCCCGAAATCCAATTTCATGGGTATAACCCATGGTATAATCATCAGAGAATTCGGCATCGATTAAATTTCTATAAGTTACGGGGATATCAACTCGATTGTACCGCATTCTTGAATGGTTGACTTCCCTATTCACCACGGAGGCCAACTTTTTCTTTTCAAGCTTTAATAATTCGGTATTCGAGAAGGAGCTATAGGATGCCGAAAGTGAAACTAAGCTATAGTCAGCGATAGATTTGATAAGAAATCGAAACCGATTGTTATTGGGCGATACATTCTTATCATAGGTAGAATAGGAGGCAAATTGAAAAAAGAACATACTTTTTATTTTCAATTTCTTATGTAGATCTATTAAATACGAGTAATTGTTATAGGGGTCGTTCTTCGGCCTGAACCAAACCCCAATGCGCTTGACTACGCGTCTCAATTTAAAGGAGCCCAAATCCAATAACAGACCTGCCGAACTTCGCACAAAACCACGGTGTGCAAAACAATGGGAGGTTGTCACATCAATGATAGAAGTATAACTGTAAACTCTATGCTCGAATACTAGATTAGGAAAACGCTCTTTAAGTTTTACCAAAAACTTAAAAGCCCAAACATCAACGACCGGGGTTCTTAGAAAACCTTTTTTATAAGAAATACTCTCGGTTGGAGGGAACCTTCCGTGAATATCTTTTACGTGTGGCAAATACTCTTCGTACCGACTCAAAAGATAGAAACTTGCGGAAAAAATATCAAAAGGAATGGTACTGCGCTCACCGGCGTTGAAAAAACAGGGAACGCCTTCCCATGTCCCCATAGTAATATTAATATCATTAATGCCCTGTTCGAATAGCAAATCATTGCTTCGAATAAAAAACTCGTTCTGAAGGGGCTGTTTCGTGTAGGTAATC
>JARFRH010000219.1 GCA_029287355.1 Maribacter sp.
GTTTTGAGACTTTTCTTTTCCAAACATACCCATTACTATTGGAGCTGCAATTTTTAGAATATTAGAAATCGACCCAATATCCACACCGTATTTTTGGATAAGTGCACTTTCTACTTGAGGTTGCTTATCACAGAATACATGGCCTAAAATTACGGCACCATCATCAATAACGGACTGATCCACTCCACCACCGAACAAACCACCTAAATCATCTAGTATGCTACCATTGTGTTTTGAAGACAGTGCATTCATCAAACCTTCGGCACTCTGAGGTGAAGAAGTAACATTTTTTTTCATAGCGCCTAAAAGTAATGGCATTGCCATACTTAGAACATTACCTGCTTGGCTTTCTGATTGCCCAGTTTGACCTGCCACAGCTCCTACTAGTTGTTTGCCCATTGGGCCGTTAAGTAAATCCAATAATCCTGACATCGTAATTAGTGTTTTATAGTGAGTGCCTAATTTACAAAAAAGTGCTATAATTCTCTGATAGTACCGGCTAAAATTATTTCAGCAAGGCCGTTATCTGCATGGCAAGTTCTGTTCCAATTCTGTCTTGCGCTTCTCCGGTTGCCGCACCGATATGCGGAGTCAATGAGATATTGGGATGCATTAATATTTTCAGCTCTGGACTTGGTTCCGATTCGAAAACATCAAGCCCGGCAAAAGAAAGTTTCTTACTTTCCAGTGCTTCGACTAAAGCTACCTCATCAATCACCCCGCCACGTGCTGCATTAACGATCGCAGCGCCATCTTTCATTAAGGCTATTTCCGTTTTTCCGATGACATAGCCTTTTTGAGCAGGTACATGAACTGTAACAAAATCCGCTTCCTTTAATACGGTGTCTTTGGAAATACTAATCAAGTTAAACGAGATAGACCGACCATCAAAAAAAGGAATTTTGATCGTAGCATTTTCTAAATTAGGATCATAATAGACCACTTTCATTCCCACGCCCAAGGCAATTTTTGCAGTGGCTTGGCCGATTCTTCCAAAACCTATTACCCCTAATGTTTTGCCTCTCAACTCCATGCCCTTTGCATAGGCTTTTTTGAGCTCCTTAAACTTTGTATCTCCATCCAAAGGCATATTTCTATTGGCGTCGTATAAAAAACGAACACCCCCGAAGAGATGGGCGAAAACCAATTCGGCAACAGATTCCGATGATGCGGCAGGCGTATTGATGACGTGCAATCCCTTTTCCTTTGCATAGGCAACATCAATATTATCCATGCCAACGCCTCCTCGGCCAATTAGTTTGAGGCTAGGGCAATTATCTATAATATCCGCTCTCACTTTGGTCGCACTTCGCACGAGAAGGCCAACAATTTCATTTTCATTGATAAAGTTTACCAATTGTTCTTGGGCTACTGTAGTTGTTATCACCTCAAAGCCCTGTTTTTCTAAAGCTGAAATACCGGATTGAGATATACCGTCGTTTGCTAAAATCTTCATATAGTTGTGTTGTCTGTTATTGGTTAACTGCCAAGTTCGCTAAACTACGAACCATCATCAACCGAAGACTAAATTACCCTTTTCGTTCCATTTCACTCATGATATCCACCAAAACACCCACACTTTCAAGTGATAGTGCATTGTACATTGATGCACGATAACCGCCTACTGAGCGATGCCCATTTAATCCATTGATTCCGGCTTCTTTGAGCATTTTTTCGAAAGGTTCCTTTAATTTGTCATCGGTGAGGTTGAACGTAGCGTTCATCTTCGAACGATCCCCTTCATTTGCGTACCCATCGAAAACGGGACTTAGATCAATTTCTGAATATAACAAGCGTGCTTTTTTCTCATTGATCTCTTCAATAGCACCGATACCACCCATATTCTTCAACCATTGTAGCGTCAGCATGGAAACATAAACCGCAAAAACAGATGGCGTATTGAACATGCTATCTTTTGAGATATGTACCTTATAATCCAGCATCGAGGGTATTTGTCTAGAAACCTTCCCAAGAATATCTTCTTTCACGATAACTAATGTCGTTCCGGCCGGACCCATATTTTTTTGTGCTCCTGCATATATCAAATCGAATTGGGAAAAATCAAGCTGTCTTGAAAAGATATCAGAACTCATATCACATACCAATGGAGCATCCACTGTGGGGAATTTTTTTATTTGTGTACCGAATATGGTATTGTTTGAAGTTAGGTGCAGATAATCAAGACCGGAAGGAATGGTATATCCTTGAGGTATGTATTTGAAATTTTCATCTTTTGATGAGCCAACTTCGACCACATCACCAAAAAGTTTGGCCTCCTTGATTGATTTGTCGCTCCATGTACCCGTATTCAGATAGCCTGCTTTAGTCTCCAAAAGATTGTAAGCAACCATTAAAAACTCCAAACTTGCTCCTCCTTGTAAAAACAAAGCCTGATAGCCCTGGTTCTCTAACCCCAATAGCTCCAAAGCAAGTGCTCTAGCGGTTTCCATGACATCCACAAAGTCTTTGCTACGGTGTGAAATTTCAATTAAAGAAAGACCGGAACCCTTGAAATCCATTACGGCCTCTGAGGCTTTTAGCAGTACTTCATTCGGTAAAATACAGGGGCCAGCACTAAAATTGTGTTTTTTCATAGGTATTTGGATTTGATTCGATGGATTTGAATTAAGGCCCTAAAGGTCATAAAATTATGGGAAAACAGCGCCATTCAAAATGGACTAAATCTTTTATGTTTTCAACAGGAACTCAACAGTGTCGATACTATCGGCATAATCACTGAGATTTGGCGTTTGTGTTGTGCCAAAGGGTGTCTCGTTTTCAACAAGATTCTTAGCAACCACACACTGTAATTTCTCCGAATCCTTTGCCAGTCTTTTTTTAATTCCTTCAAGCGAGCTGTATTCCTCATAAAAAAGTGATGCAATGGGAGAGGCATAACTTTCATCTTCTTTAAGAATCAGAAAGCCATTTTCCAATAATTTGAATTCACTCATTAAGTAGACTGCTTTATTATAGTCATAGTTATTGGCATACTTGCTGGAATCCATAATATCGTGGTATTCATAAATGGATTTGAAGAACAGATCAAAATCATACCCTTCAGGGACGAAAAGTTTTGAAACACTTCGACAACCCAGACCATAGTATCTAAAAATATCTTCTCCTAATGCCGCGAGTTGGTCTTTGGTTTCATTCCCAGTAAGAACGGCCACCGAATTTCGGTTTCTTCGAATAATGTTTGGGTATTTTCCAAAGTAGTGTTCGAAGTATCTTGATGTATTATCGCTCCCCGTAGCGATGACCGCATCGAAATTTTCTAATTTACCATCGGTAAACGCAATTTTATCTTCAAGACCGGGTTCTACCTGTTTTAAGTATCTGGCGATGAATGGCAGCAAGTTTGCATCATTACTTGACAATTTCACCAGCACAGTGTTTCCGGTAATTAAAGTGGCTAAGAAATCATGGAAGCCTACCAGGGGGATATTCCCGGCCATAATAATGGCCACCTTTTTATGTTTGTTTTTCGAAAGATCATAGTTGGACAACCATTTTTTCAAACGATCATGTGTTAGTTGTTCAGACCAGGTGGTTAAGGCAAAGAGCATATTTCCTTCCGTAAACCATCCATTGTGATGTTTAGCCATGGAAACAATTTGCTCTAACTCACTTTCCCATGGCGATGTGAATTCAAGTTCTTTTCTTTTCGCTTCCAAATAATCCCTAAAGAAAGTACTAAGTTTAACAAAAGCTTCTAAAATTGTACTGTGCTGCGTCATTATATTTGTGGAAAATTAGCTTAGGAATTACCTTTGCACAAAATTAGGGATACTTTTAGTAGAACTAGAGCGTTGATGATTAAAATCAACGGAAAAGAAAAAGAAAATTATGGCAATTATAATAACTGACGAATGTATCAATTGCGGGGCTTGTGAGCCTGAGTGCCCAAATACCGCAATTTATGAGGGTGCTGATGAATGGCGTTATGCCGATGGTACTTCGTTAAAGGGCGACGTTGTACTTCCTGATGGGAAGGCAGTGAATGCAGATGAAGTTCAAGAGCCCATAAGTGATGAAATCTATTACATTTCCCCTGATAAGTGTACCGAATGCATGGGCTTTCATGAGGAGCCACAATGTGCCGCAGTATGCCCGGTGGATTGTTGCATACCCGATGATGATCATGTAGAATCAGAGGAGGTGCTATTGGCTAAGCAGGCATTTATGCATCCGGAAGGCTAAAAAAGTCAGTGCGCCTTTTGGGCGTGAACCACGAATGTATCAAAGGCATAGGACGAACGGTCTTCAACACCTTTTACCTTATACGCTGTTCTTTCAAGGAGCTCAACTATTTCTTGACGGGTAAAGGCCTTGAATATGACACGGTCTTGCCCCAGAGGTATTTCTTTTTTTCCTTCTAGTTTAAAGTAATCGGCTTTCCAATTGACGAGATTCAAATCGCGATTTTCTATATACCAATGGGATGATCTGCTAAAATCAGTATTCCCCACGCTAGAATAATGGGTTACCAAGGGGTTTTCGTCTATATAGGGCACGAACCTTTCCGCATCGATACAATCGAATATCAAATGTCCCTTACTTGTGAGCGCCTTCGAAATACACTCAAAAGTATTTAGTAAGTCCGTATCTGAAAGAAGGTAGCTTGAAGACCTACCGGTTATAAAGGCCATTTCAAATTTGGTCTCCGTTGAGAAAGAACGCATATCGGCTTGCATAAAATGTTCGTTGGAATTCTTTTCACTTGCCAGTTGTAACATGTGTTCACTCAAATCCAATCCCAAATAAGAATTGAAATTTGCTATGAAAAATTTTGCCAAATTACCAGTGCCACAACCAATCTCAAGAATACTTTGCGTATTAAATTCTTTAGCCTTGGTAGCGTAAAATTCAAATTCTTCATTATAGTCGATAAAGCCTTGATACATGGTATCATAGACTTTTGCCAGTTCAACGCCATAAAGATTACTCATAATTAATTAGAATTACCGGCTGCTTATTATTTTTGCCGCGATTTCCTTTAATAACTTCGCGCTGACCATTGCAGTCATCCCATGACTATCACGAGTAGGGTTATATTCAACAATATCAGCCCCTATAATCGGAACATTTATGTTTTGTATGATATCCAAAACTTCTCGTGTGCTCAGTCCGCCAGGCTCGTGATGCGAGACCCCAGGTGCGAAAGCAGGATCCAGCCCGTCTATATCCAAAGATAAATAGATGGGGTTTTCGAACTTAGGTAGTTGATGGCCATCAAAATCCTTCATTTGCATGATTTCCACTCCGAATTTATCGGCCTGTGCTGCCTGATGTTTTGAAAGCGTTCGGATACCTATTTGAACCAGGCGTGAGGCCAATTCATCTTCCATAATTCGAGCAAACGGACAGGCATGTGAAAATTTGTCTCCTTCAAAATTGTCATACAGGTCGGCATGGGCGTCGATGTGGAGAATATCGACTTGACCGTATATCTTGTGAATGGCTTTTAAGATAGGGTAGGTGATAGAATGATCTCCGCCCAAAGTGATTAATGGTCCATTGGATTCTAAATTCTTTGAAGTAATCTTTTCGATATCAAAATAGGAATGGATACTAAAATCACCTTTATCATCGAACAAATCAGGTAACACTTCTTCCCCATTTTCGCTAAAATAGTTGGCGGATTCGCTGTGATAGGCTTTGCGAATTAGGGGAGGAGCAAGGGCAGGACCCCTCAGATACGATGATTTTTCATCAAATAGAATCCCTTGAAGTGTGATTTTTTTTACCATAAGTCGAAAGTATAAAAAAAGCCGTCCATTTCTGGACGGCTGACTTCAAAATAAACTAACCTAAATTAAAACTTATAGTTCAACGAAAGGTTGAACCTGTCTCTTATACACATCTGACGCTGCCGACGATCCAACTCTAGTGTAGAGATCGGGGGT
>JARFRH010000243.1 GCA_029287355.1 Maribacter sp.
ATAACAATGGGAATCAGAAAGATGCTGAGGATCAGGTTCACCACCGTTACGTTTTCCTCGTTAAGTGCTTTGACAACCCAGATTCCGCCGGCTGCCAACGCGTAGAGGATGGCAAAATAATGCCAGTTTCTGGCGAATCCAGCCCGCAGCGATCCTTTATTGGGCCCCTGGTCGGCATCCTCCGCTAAGATCGCCTGGCTCACCCGTTTACGACTTTGCCAGATCATGACCACCAGTGCCAAAATAATGACAGCCCCTGCTGAGCTGTACGTCATTAGGTATAACTGCTTGCTGACGCCAAAATTTCGCAGGATTGTGCTGGCCCCTGTGATGATCCCCACAATCAATACAATTCGAAGGATCCAATTATACATGAAAGAGGCGTCCTGGTCCTCCATGGGAAATAAGCGCAGTGAAGCGGCTTTTGGAGAAAATATTATCCCGGCCCCGAAGAGGAAAACCATGATGTAGTAGCTGATAATCAGGTAGATGGAGACAATACTATAGCTCGGTTTTCCCTCCTGGTAGATCACTACAAAAAGAATAAATGTTGTCAGAACATAAACACCGATGCCCATGGCATCCAGCAGTATGCGTGAAAGTACCCGTCCGAGAAATTGTAATCTTCCCAATCGCACGGCGTTGATCAAGTTTTGCCGGATGTCGGCGGTGGTTCGTAAAAACAACCAGCGCAACACCAGCCCCAGGGCAATGATCACCGCCAAACCCAGGATGGTTCCAAAAAAATAAGGGACACCCTTTCCGGCCGATAGCTTCGCGACCACTTCGCCCCACTGGACGTCACTTCCATCCCCTCCGCCAAGGTGCTTTAAAACAGCCGTTGTTGCCTTGGCGGCACCATAAAAGCTTTCAAAAACTTTGTTTGAACGCCCATTCTCCGCCGCCTGAGTTAAGGTAGATCGCTTTTGGGCATCCTGCTTCAATTTTTGAGCATACGCTTGCCTGACCTGTTCATCGCTCATACCGGCGAGATGACTATCTATCTCCGCTGGAGAGGTAGGTTCAACTGTCTGGTCGGGTTGTTTCGACGGGTTTTGCTGAGCCAGCAACTGAAATGTCGGCATCAGTAAAAAAATAGACAGCATAAGAAACAAAATGAAGAGAACTAGTTTCAATCGATGAGCCTTCATTGGATCCACCTTTCTGGGAAGTTACAAATTACTGAAATGAATTAGCAATTTAGGAATATTGCATAAATGTAAAGGATCAAGCATACACACAAAGCTTTTTAAACCTGTTTGTATTTAACAGAAAACGAATTATCATTGAACTTGCGATTTATTGCGTATCCGTACTTAGACTGAATTTATGATATGCTCTAAAATTTATCCCCAAATTGACGGATTTCCGGTTTCATGTATCTTGATATTCATCTAAAAGGCACCTCCCCGTCGCAAAAAAGTTTGCGATTTGTTATGGTGGATTAATCTCAATAATAACCCCCAAACCAAAGGAGGTGCCGTATGAAACTATATGCTGGCTTAGATCTTCATTCAAGAAATACTTTCATCGGAATTATGGACAAAGAATTTAAAAGAGTTTTTGCAAAACAAGTTCCCAATAATCTGCCTCTGATTATAAAGACATTGGAACCGTTCCAAGACCAACTCCAAGGTATTGTCGTTGAATCCACCTACAACTGGTACTGGCTGATAGACGGTCTGATGGATGCAGGATATGATTGTCTTCATTTCGCCAATCCATCTGCTATGGACTACACTTCATACTGCACCTCCTTTAGGTTCGAAAACTTGAAGGTCCATAGCGAGACTGTCGAAAAACCCTAAATTCGTGAATTTAGTGCTCGTAAATAATTGATATTATTGCATGCGAAATAGCTGAAATCGCCTTTTTTAACTTTTTCGACAGACTCAGCAGATACATGCAATCAGTCCATTTTGCATGTACTGGAATGTAATCACAACCAATTCTTTTATTTTGCTAACTACAACATATTGAAATACTATAGGTTAGCTCTCTAATCCAGGAATTGGCAGCCTGCTTTCTGTAAGGCATTCAACACACGATGGCTTTGTTCAGTGTCTTCAGACAGGGACCAGAACTTACGGGTGTTTTTTAGCCATTCGGAAGGATTAGGGTCATATTTTTTTCTTTCTTCAAAATGAGCACGAGCACTTTCATACTGTCCCATCAATGCATAAGTAGTAGCTAAAGCCCCGTGTGCAGTGACCATCGGAAACTCGCCTTTTTGAGCGCGATCGAGGAGTTTGCCAAAAGTATCTATTGCTTCTTGATATCGCCCAGCATGCCTATAGCACAATCCCAAAATATTCCAGTACCAGGCTGGATGATAAGGGCTGATTCTCGTTGCTTGTTCGGCATAAGAAATGGCATCATTATATTTTCCCGTAAAGAATAAAATTTGTGCAAAATGTACATGATCCCATGCGTTGTTTGGGGCACTTTCGATTGCCTTTTGACCCTCAACAATAGCTTTGTCATACTGTTTTTGCAATTGATAGATAGTGCCCCAAAAGGTATGGTAACCAGAAAGGCTATCATCTATGGTCTGAGCCTTTTCAACAAGTTCAACAGCCAATTTCAAAGAATCGGAGGAATTTTTGTCCATCCCATTCTCCCATCAATATAACTCTTCAAACACTTCCCGGCGGATATCTGTTGCTTCGTATGCATCCGGAATAAACTTCGCCAACTCTGTATCACGGTATGCGTCCAAGGCTTACCTACTGTCAAAGAAATAGATTCCACACAGGTCACCACTGGCTGGATCGTGACCAAAGATTTTCTGCACCAGGCCGGGAACTTCTAAGACACCGGGTTTTCTTTCTAGAAGTCGCCGTTCCAGCTCCTCAAACTCGAGACTTGATCTAATTCGAACAAATAGAACAGCACTCATCTCCTACACCTTAGCCCCTTTAAAAATATAACAACTTGCCAAAATCTGAAATTCACAATTATTTCAGATAGAAAAGCGATATAATCACTCTTGCATCATTCTTAATCCGGTTTAGAATTCATATTCAACCATTTTTTTAACCTCAAAATTATGTAAACATCCGAACAGGGCGTTTGTTATTGCCGTGTGTGGATTGCGCTTTCAAATCAAAAAAAAAATGAGACCGCGATGTTTTAGGTTCGATGAACAAATGTACAATCCCCGCTGATTATGGATTGGGTAATCGGAAACCTAAACTTTAGGCTGAGTAGAGATTAACGTGCCTAAGTCAAATC
The DNA here is from genome assembly GCA_029287355.1 of Maribacter sp. Classification (GTDB taxonomy): domain Bacteria; phylum Bacteroidota; class Bacteroidia; order Flavobacteriales; family Flavobacteriaceae; genus Maribacter_C. The sequence goes on from JARFRH010000243.1 coordinate 3,235, forward strand.
TCTTGAATTAATTGATTTTATTGTGTATTTGTTT
>JARFRH010000254.1 GCA_029287355.1 Maribacter sp.
ATATAGAACAGCAACGTAAAGAAAATCTATTGCAGCGCTTGACCGAATGGTTACCGAACCCGGTCAGTTTTCATACGCTAGAAGATAAAAATGTGGAAAAAACCGTTCTGGATTTTGCCCAAAGCATATCGGCCGACCTAATCATCATGGTCTCGAAAGACTACGGTTTTCTACACAAACAATTTTTGGATACCACCGTAGAGGAAGTAAGTTTTGATTCGCATATTCCACTTTTATCGCTACAGGGGTAAAAAACATACCTATTGCCGCTGTACTTTCCTTAATGATTTATATCATAGTTTTTAAGTTGTGATAGAAATATTTTTGAATAGTCATCAAAAAGAAAGACTATGAGAACCGTATTGATACCTACTGATTTTTCAGATAATGCGATGCATGCCATAGCATATGCTTTACGGCTCTACAAATGTGAACGCACCACCTTTTATTTGCTACACGCATATGCTGACGAAGTGTATGGTCCTTTTAGAAAGAACAACGGTGCTTCATTAGAGGAACAGAAAATAGCAATTCAAAAAAATGTCGATAAATTATTACAAGGGCTCGTCGAAAAACTAAAAGAAAAGGAACAAAATCCCAAGCATTCTTATGAGGCCGTATCTTCTTTTGAATCTTTGGTAGATGCTGTAAACGACTTTGCCAACCAGATTAATATAGATCTCATAATTATGGGTACCCAAGGCCAAACAGCGAACAAAAAAATCACGTTTGGCAGTCATACGGTGCAAGTCTTTAAATACGTACAATGTCCAGTATTGGCTATACCTGAGAACTATGTATATGAGCAACCTAAAAAAATACTGTTTCCCACAGATTATATGTTACCCTATAAGCGCAGAGAGCTGAAGCTTTTGAACACCTTGTCGGCCGAGTTTAAATCGGAAGTCCATTGCCTATATATTTCCGATTTTGAAGATTTGAGTCATCGTCAGATAGATAACAAACGTTTTCTACAAGAAGAACTTTCCAAGGCTTATCTCTTTTTTGAAATGACACCTGTCAAGAATAAGGCGGAGGCCATTACGGAATACATTTCACAAAACGATATTGATATGCTGGTCATGGTAAACTCACGCCATTCCTTTCTAGAGGATATGTTATACCGCTCTACTGTTGATGAAATAGGGCTAGACCTAAAGATTCCCTTTTTGGTCATGCAAAATTTGCCGCGATAATTTTAATACACGCCTAATGAAAAAAATATTGTTGCCTACTGATTTTTCGAACAATGCTAGGAACGCCATTGTTTATGCCCTTGAATTTTTTAAGGACGAAAAATGCGAGTTTCATATACTACACACCTATACGCCAACTTTTTATCGTTTGGATTATATGATGGGCGGCCCGACCTACAGCGCCATACCAGACATGGGTGTGGATATTGCGCAAGCGGGCTTGGACAAAACCTTAATTGACATTAAGAGCAACTTTGATAACCCAAAACATACTTTCAAGACCCTTTCGGCTTTCAACACCTTGACCAATGAGATTATCGAACTTACTGAGACCAAAGATTTTGATTTGGTCGTAATGGGTACCCAAGGTGCGACAGGTGCAAAGGAAATATTTTTAGGCTCCCATACGGTTAATGTCATTAGAAAATCCAGCATACCCGTAATCGCCATACCAAGTGGTTATCGTTATAAAACCCTAAAATCCGTTGTTTTTCCTACAGATTATAAATCATTATACAAAAAGGATGATCTACAGGTTTTAATAGACTTGATTAAAACACAAAAGGCCAAATTAACTGTATTACATATTAAGGAAGAATATGACCTGACAGAAGAACAAGAGACGAACAAAAAGGCATTGGCCGATTCTTTTAAGGACATAGATCACGTTTTTGTGGAAGAAAGAGGAAAGTTGATGCCAGAGGCCGTTCATGAATATTGTATAGCAAACGAATCGGAACTTTTGGTGATGATCAACCGCAGACATTCGTTTTTGGAACGTTGGCTCTACAGGCAGAATGTAGATTCAATTGGCTTTCACACAACAGTTCCCTTTTTGGTCATGCGCGAGACCTCGCAACCCAAATCAAAAACTACAATATCATGAAAAACATAGTGCTTCCTACCGATTTCTCCGACAATTCATGGAATGCCATTTTCACTGCAGTGAAACTATATGCAGATGTGGAATGCCAGTTTTATATACTACATGCCTACGAACCCAAGGCATTGCATAAGCTAGGTAAAAAAGGGCAGCAACGATTGGGCGTCCTTTATGAATCTTTAGCGCAGTATTCTGAACAAGAACTGGAAAAAGTCATGACTTACCTTGCGAAACACCTCAAGAACCCTCTACATCACTTTGAGTCCGTATCAAAATCGGATACCTTGGAAGAGGCCATAAACAAAATCATTTCTGAAAAGGATATCGATTTGATATGCATGGGCACTCAGGGAGCCTCTGGGGCCAAACAAGTTTTTATGGGCAGCAATACTGTAAAGGTTCTCAAACAAATCGACGACTGTCCTATCTTGGCGGTACCTGCCGAATATGACTTTAAATCGCTAAAGTCTTTGATATTCCCTACCGATTTTATGAAAAAATACGAAAAGCATCAGTTGTTGCCCTTGACCGAATTGGCAACCCTCTGGAAAACCAACATAGAGGTCGTTCATGTAGCCGTAGAATTTGCGCTGAACGATCAACAGCTCATCAACCAAAAATTACTCAAAGAGCGGTTGCATGATTTGAATGTTACCTTCGTCAATATAGATTTCGAGGATAATGTGGCCCATTCACTAGAAAAATTCATTACAAATACACGACTAGATCTAATAGCTTTGATTCGCTATCGACATAGCCTCTGGGAAAAAATCATTGGAGAACCTGTGGTAAAAAAATTGACCTTTCATACCAAAATGCCCCTCTTGGTACTACCTGAATAAAAGTCATAACCAATATTTCAAAATAAGGAGAGATGAGAGCAAGACATATTCTTTTACCTACCGATTTTTCGGCAAACGCTCGAAACGCTATCGACTATGCCGTTTATCTTTTTGAAAAGGAGGAATGTATTTTCTTCATCTTAAACGCTTTCGAAGTTGGGCCATCCGGTCTAAGCAGTACAATAGGAAAAGCAAAAAACACGCGCCTCTTCAGAGCAATAAAGGAAGAATCGGATCGCAATATTAAATCTCTTTTAAAAGAACTGACGTCCAAAAATGAAAACCCATTACACCATTTTGAAGGCCTTAGTATAGCTGATTCCCTATTGAACGCTATAGGGAAGACCAGTATCGACAATGCGATCAGCTATATTTTTATGGGTACTAAAGGCTCTTCTGCCGTCAAAGAGGTTTTTATGGGCAGCAGTACGGTTAGCGTTATGAAAAATATTGATTTCTGTGCTGTTGTGGCAGTACCTGAGAGCTATAGTTTTGATATTCCCGATAATATTGCCTTTGCGACAAATTTTGAGCATACCTATTCCGAGCTAGATCTGATTCCGTTAATTGATTTGGCCAAATTATGGAATTCAAAAATCAACGTCGTACATGTAGATACTAGAAAAAAACTCACTTCACAGCAAGAAAATAGTAAAAACCAATTGACAGAACGTTTAGATGGGTTATCGCTTCGATTTGTAGAGATCGAGGGAAAGACCAAGGTATCGGATGCCATCAAATCATTTGCTGCAGAAAATAATGATATCGGCATGATTGCAATGGTCAACTCTTGGCATAGTTTTTTTGAGAAACTAACGAAGGAGAATGTCATCAACAGGGTTGCCTTTCATACGGAAGTCCCTTTTTTAATAATTCCCATTATTGACTCATAAAGTAGTAGGCTTTCAGACCCGACCGATAAAATTGGAGGATTCGCTAAAACTGGAATTGGCTGAAATCGCATGACAATTGTCATTTGAAAACTCCTCGGTCACAGTTACTTTTAACGGATAAGTCGTTCCAAAATGAAAAATATATTATTGCCCACAGATTTCTCTGATAACGCCTGGAATGCGCTTCAGTATGCCACCGCACTTTTCAAAAAAACGAAGTGTACTTTTTACGTTTTTCATGTCAGCCCTAAAATTCATAATAAATATGGAGATGGTATAGCCTTGGAATCGCCAAAAATTGTTGAAGACATCATTTTAAAACAAAGTAAGGAAAGACTGGAGACCTTATTCAACCAAATAGGGCAGCTACCCAATAACCCAAATCATACCTTTGTTACGAAAGCGGAATACGGTTTTTTTACCGATACGATAAAAAAAGAAATCGAGGATAAAAAAATAGATTTGGTCGTTATGGGGACAAAAGGTGCATCCGGATTTAAGGAAGTAACCGTAGGCAGTAATACTGGAGATGTAATGACGAAAGTGAAATGTCCACTTTTGGCCATTCCAGAAGATGCGATTTATAATCGCCCAAAAGAAATCGCGTTCCCCACCGATTACCATCTTAAATATGACCTTAAAGTCTTAGACGATTTAAAGGAACTTGTCTTAATGCACAACACAATCCTTCGCTTGCTATATATCGCAAAAAAAGGGGAGAAACTCAGTAAAGAACAGATAAAGAACCAGGGGTTGCTAAGCGATTATTTTGCCGATCTTGAATTTACCACCCATAAAGTAAATGGCCAAAAGCTAGAAATTGCCATTCAACACTTTACGGAAAGTAGGAAGGTAGAAATGATTGCCATGGTAGCCAAGAATCTAAATTTTTTGCAGCGAATCCTATTTAGACCTTCGGTAGAGAAAATAAGCTATCACACCAAGATTCCATTTTTGGTATTGCATGAACAATGAATTTGAATGATCCTCTCTAGGGGCACATGAC
>JARFRH010000263.1 GCA_029287355.1 Maribacter sp.
TGGAATTGAAAAAGGAAAAGAAGCGAAAGTCTATTTTCCCGTACTCGGAGATACTATCATTTCTAAAATACGCCAGACTGGAAACTTTATTAATCCTAGTAACCGTGCCTTTAGCGTTGAAATACCAGTTCCGAACAAAAAAGGAAATATCAAGCCTAACCTTTCTGCACGCGTAAGCTTAAATGATTATAGCAGCGAAAATGCCATACTGGTACCGCAAGGCATTATTTCAGAAAACGCCAATGGAGAACAATATGTGTATGTCGCCGTGGAGTCAAGTGATGACAGAGCAGTGGCCAAAAGAAGAATCATCAAAACCGGAAAAACTCAGGGGAATATGGTAGAAGCACTTACAGGAATAAAAGTTGGTGATCTATTGATTAAAGAAGGAGCCAGAAGTGTTAAAGAGGGTCAAAGTGTTCAAATTCTAAATACTGAAAGCGATGAGTAAGCAAAAAAAGAATGCGAACAAGGAATTTAAATTGGCTTCATGGGCTATTGATAATCCTTCTGTAATCTTTGTAATGATCGGGATCTTGCTCTGGGTAGGTTTTCAAGCCTATCAGTCCATGCCAAGAGAGGATTACCCGGAGATTGTCGAAACCAAGGTGTATATAAGCACTCCGTACCCAGGAAATACAGCCGAGGATATCGAACGTTTAATTACGGACCCCTTGGAAGATCGTCTGAAAAATGTCAGCAACGTTGTAGAAACCAGCTCCACTTCACAGGAAGATTATTCAATAATCACGGTAGAATTCGATGAGGATATTACAGTAGAGGACGCCAAACAAAAAGTAAAGGATGAAGTAGATACCGAAAAAGCCAGTGAAGATTGGCCTACCTTCAATGGGGCCAAAGTCGAACCAAATATTTTCGATTTGAACCTAGCGGAATCTTTCCCGATCATGAATGTGAATTTCACTGGGGATTATCCGGTTGAAAGACTAAAGGAATATGCCGAGTATTTAGAGGATGAAATCGAGAATCTTCCACAAATTAAGCAGGTAGATATTCGAGGGGCGCAGAAGAGGGAAGTAGAAGTTGCCGTAGATGTCTATAAGATGATGGCGGCCAAAGTAAGTTTCCAAGACGTTATTGGAGCCATCAATAATGGCAACATGACCATGTCCGCAGGAAATATCAAAACAAGTGAACAACGCAGAACCATCCGTGTTTTGGGGGAAATTCAAGACCCGAAAGAACTCAATGAGTTTGTAGTGAAATCCGAAGATGGCGCGGTATATCTCAAAGATATCGCAACAGTTACTTTTGAAGAGGAAGAAAAAACCACCTACGCGCGAGAATTCGGTGAAAGTGTGGTGATGCTTGATATCAAAAAGCGCTCGGGCAAAAATACCATAGAGGCAACAAAGCAGATTCGCGAAATCGTAAAGCAAGCCCAAGCTGATTATTATCCCGCTGATTTGAATATTTCAATCGCAAATGACTCCTCGGACCGAACGCTAAACCAAGTAGATGACCTGGTGAACAGCATCATTTTCGGTATCATTTTGGTCGTAACCGTTTTAATGTTTTTCCTCGGATTTAGAAATGCACTTTTCGTTGGATTTGCGATTCCGATGTCTATGTTCATCTCGTTTTTTGTCCTGAACTCTTTAGGGCTTATCGTTGATAGCCTTAGTTTCACTCTTAATACCATGGTCTTGTTCGGAATGATTATGGGGCTAGGTATGCTAGTCGATAATGGAATCGTCGTTGTTGAAAACGTATATCGCCTAATGAGCGAAGGGATGTCTCGTACCGAAGCAGCGAAAAAGGGCATTGGCGAAATCGCTTACCCTATCATCATCTCAACGGTAACTACCGTGGCTGCTTTCGTTCCGCTAGGACTTTGGCCTGGTCTTTTTGGGCAGTTCATGATTTACTTTCCGGTTACACTATCGGTAGTATTAGGCTCATCACTATTCGTGGCGCTTTTTATGAATTCGATGCTGGTTTCCCAATACATGGAAATTGGTGATAAAGAGATTAGCCGCAAAGGTCTTATTCAGACAACAGCTATTTTAGGTTTCATAGGAATTCTTATTCTAGTTTTCGGGGGGGCATTCAGAGGTTTGGGCACCGTGATGATTTTTACTGCCTTGATGTTCTGGGCCTATAAATATGGAATTAAAGGATGGGCCAATTCTTTTCAAAAGAAGGTTATGCCCCGTTTTGAAAACTGGTACGAACGTCGCATTAAACACGCCCTAAGTGGAGGTAACGTCTATTGGTATTTTGGGGTGACCGTACTGCTGTTATTGGTCACATTCTTGTTATTCGGTATGTCAATTGGTACCGGAAGAACCAAAATCGAGTTCTTTCCGGAGAATAGTCCAAATGAAGTATATGTCTACATCGAATATCCAGAGGGTACATCCATCGAAAAAACGAATTCAATTACCAAGGCCATTGAGGAAAGGGTCTATAATGTGGTAGAACGTGAAAAGTATAAAAGAGATGCGGATTACAATTACTTGGTAGAATCTGCAGTGTCACAAGTTGGTGAAGGTGCCGGTAATCCACAAACCGATGGCGGCTCTTCTTCAGAAATGCCACACCGAGGTAAGGTTACGGTTTCAATGCGTGAATTTAAATACCGAAACGGATTGGATACGGAAGAATTACGTGGGGCAATTCAAACCGAGCTAACCGGCATATACCCTGGGGTATCCATATCCGTCGAAAAACTTTCAGAAGGTCCTCCGGCCGGTTATCCTGTGAACATTGAACTACAGGGAAACGATTATGATGAACTCATCAACACTGCCGAGAATATTCGCGTGTATCTCAATAGCAAGAACATCCCTTTTATCGAAGAACTGAAAATTAATGTAAACAAGAGTAAACCCTCTTTGCAAGTGGTGGTAGACCGGCAAAAAGCAGGAGAATTGGGTGTGGCCGTAGGGCAAGTAGGCAATCAACTACGACGTTCTTTGTTTGGCGAAAAAGCGGGTGTATACAAATTGGATGGTGAGGATTACGATATTAATGTACGTTTTAATGAGGACATCAGGTTCGATAAAAACGCGCTCTTTAATCAAAATATCATCTTTAGAGACCAAGCCTCCGGACAAATTAAAGAGGTGCCTGTTTCAGCGGTGGCCTCCCAACGCAACTCTTCAGGCTTTAGTTCTATAAAACATAGAAACGGGAATCGAGTGGTTACCGTTTATTCTGGTTTGACCGCAGGCGGAAATCCAGCACAAGTAGTAGATGACGTCAGAAAAGAAATGGAAAACTTCAGAGGTATTCCAGATACGGTAAAAGTAGACTACACAGGAGAGATAGAAGAACAAAACAAGCAAATGAACTTTTTGGTCGGCGCCTTTTTCGGTGGTTTGGCCTTGATCATGTTGATCTTGATTTTCCAATTCGGGGGAATTTCCAAGCCCCTGATTATAATGATCGCTATCTTCTTAAGTTTCATTGGCGTTTTTGGCGGATTGATGATAACAGGATGGTCATTTGTAATCATGATGACGATGATGGGTATCATTTCCCTTGCCGGAATCGTTGTTAATAATGGTGTTGTACTTTTGGATTATACCCAAATTCTTATTGACCGTAAAAAGGTAAAACTGGACATGAATGACAAGGATTTACTTGCTATGGATGATGTTACAGCGGTGATTACCAAAGCGGGTAAGGCTAGATTGCGCCCAGTAATTTTAACGGCAATAACTACCGTTTTAGGTTTGATTCCATTAGCTATTGGATTAAACATCGATTTCTTTTCTCTATTTACGGCATTTGACCCAAAAATCTATTTTGGGGGCGACAATGTGGTATTCTGGGGGCCATTGGCATGGACGGTGATTTTCGGCTTGATTGTCGCCACCTTCTTGACGCTGATTATCGTACCGGTATTGTTCAATATCACCTATCGCATCAAAACAAAGGTGTTCGGGTGGCGAAAGCCAGACAAGAAGTATGGTGAAGAACTGTTACTGGAAAATGAAGCATTTGAAGCACTGCCGAAAACAGGTACTTCCGATTAAGAGTTAAAAGAATCCGCTTCATAAAGCGGATTCTTTTTTTCCTAGTACTTACTGCCGAATACTTCTTAAATTTGCAGCTTAAAATAAAACCTAAATGTATCGAAGCCATACCTGCGGAGAATTACGCGAATCACATATCAACCAAAAAGTTACCCTTTCAGGTTGGGTACACAAAACTAGAGACAAAGGCTTTGTAGCCTGGGTGGATCTTCGTGACCGTTACGGTATTACGCAACTTGTCTTTGACCAAGACCGCACCTCTTCTAAATTATTGGAGCAAGCTAGGAGCCTAGGCCGTGAATTTGTTGTTCAAGTTAATGGCCAGGTTATTGAAAGAGCTTCCACGAATCCTAATATCCCAACGGGAAATATTGAGGTTTTGGTAGAAGAGCTTGTCATTTTGAATGAGTCAAAAACCCCGCCCTTTACTATTGAAAATGAAACGGATGGTGGCGAAGATATTCGCATGAAGTATCGGTATTTAGACATCAGAAGAAACCCAGTAAAAGACAGCCTTATTTTTAGAAGTAAGGTTTCGATGGAAGTCCGAAAATATTTATCTGACGCTGGGTTTATAGAAGTCGAGACTCCTTATCTAATTAAATCAACTCCTGAAGGCGCTCGTGATTTTGTGGTGCCAAGTCGTATGAACATAGGGCAATTTTATGCACTACCACAATCCCCGCAGACTTTTAAGCAATTACTTATGGTTGGGGGCTTGGATAAATACTACCAGATTGTAAAATGTTTTCGTGATGAAGATTTACGCGCTGATAGACAACCAGAATTCACACAGATAGACTGTGAAATGGCCTTCGTTGAGCAAGAAGATATTCTGAATGCTTTTGAAGGATTGACGAAACATTTATTAAAAGAAATCAAAGGTGTCGACACGGAATCATTCCCAAGAATGACCTTTGATGAAGCCATGAAACGTTATGGTAACGATAAACCTGATATCCGTTTCGGAATGGAATTCGGTGAGCTAAACGAAGTTGCACAACACAAAGACTTTAATGTGTTTAATACTGCGGAATTAGTTGTTGGAATTGCTGTCCCTGGAGGGAATTCATACACCCGAAAAGAAATCGACAAACTGACCGATTGGGTCAAACGGCCACAAGTCGGTGCTTTAGGTATGGTGTATTGTAGATACAATGATGACGGAAGCTTTAAATCATCTGTCGATAAATTCTACGACCAAGAAGACTTGGCCAAATGGGCCGAAGTTACCGGTGCAAAAGCTGGTGATTTAATATGTGTTCTTTCTGGGGATGTAACCAAAGTACGTCCGCAGTTAAGTGCCTTGCGTATGGAATTGGCGGAACGTTTAGGGCTAAGAAACCCTGAAGAATTTGCCCCATTGTGGGTAATTGACTTCCCATTATTGGAACTTGACGAAGAAACAGGACACTACCATGCAATGCACCACCCATTTACTTCTCCTAAACCAGGTCAAATGGAATTGTTGGATGCTGACCCAGGAGCGGTTCGCGCGAATGCCTATGACTTGGTATTGAATGGAAATGAAATCGGTGGCGGTTCCATCCGTATTCATGATAAAGAAACACAAAGTACCATGTTTAAACATTTAGGTTTTAGCCCTGAAGAAGCCAAAGCGCAATTTGGGTTTCTAATGGACGCCTTTCAATACGGTGCGCCACCCCATGGCGGCATCGCTTTTGGTTTGGACAGATTAGTCGCCATTCTCGGTGGTCAAGAAACGATTCGTGATTTTATCGCATTTCCAAAAAACAATAGTGGCCGTGATGTAATGATCGATGCGCCAGCTCCAATTGATGAGGAGCAATTGAAGGAGCTGAATTTAAAGCTAAGTATTTAACTCACTCGTAGCTCGTAGTTCATTGGAAATTCTTTTGGTTGTATATTTTGTATTATTTTTAGTAATCTCGATAACATCTCGTTAACTTAACACGCCTATGAAAAAGCTTTATTTAGTAGTACTTGCCTCAGTATTGTTTTTGTCCTGCAGTAATGATGAGCCCGATACTATACAAGGAGCAC
>JARFRH010000311.1 GCA_029287355.1 Maribacter sp.
GTTCGTCTCGTGGGCTCGGAGATGTGTATAAGAGACAGACTTTAATTACATCATCCTTTTCCCATGCGCCCTACAGACATACCAAGGTCAAAGGACTTTATAAGTTTGTCAATAAAGACATTAAGACCCTGGTCTTACGCGGGAATAAATACAAGAAATCGCATGGCAAAGGACGGATAATGAGTTGGATATTGTTTTCAATTAACCTGATGATTCTCCCTTTTCTATCCAAAAGCAAGGCCTCTAAGCCAGACGTAATCCTATTGTCTTCTCTTCCGCTGCTGCCAATAATCAATATAATTATATTTAAAAAATTATTCTATCCCAAAACAAGACTCGTTTTTGAAATCCGAGATCTATGGCCCATGTCCGCAATTGAATTTGGAAATTATTCAGAGAAGAATGTTTTCATTAAAATTCTGGCCTATCTGGAAAAGCTAGCCTATCGTAAATCAGATCTGATCATCTCGGTAATACCCAGAGCAGATCTTCATATTAGGGAAGTACTTGGACACGGCAATTTCAACTATGAGTGGATAACCAATGGCTATAAAATTCCGGAAAGCAACGAAATATTTGATCTGAATGAGGTATTGGATATTACAATCGAACCAACCAACTTCAATATTGGCTATGCAGGCACGCTCGTTATTGCGAATCCTCTAGACACCATCATTGAGGTCGTAGGCAACCATTCGAACAAAAAGTTGCAGCTGTACATTTTAGGAGGAGGACCTGAAAGAGAGCGGATTATAGCAATAGCCGAGCAATACGATAATGTCCATGTACTAAACCGCATTCCTAAAAAGTATGTTTCTTCCTTTTTATCCCAAATGGATGTATTGTTTATGGGAAAAGGAACTAAAGAAACAAAAGCATACAAATTTGGCACATCACAGCTCAAAACTTTCGATTATTTCTATGCCAAAAAACCCATAATACAGGCATTAAACTCGAATGAAAACCCGGTGACTTACTCTGGTGCTGGCTACGTGATCGAGCCAGAAAACGAAGAACAATTGCAAGAAAAACTAGACTATTTTCTAAGTCTTGACCAAGAAAAACTCCGTGAATATGGCATGAACGGATATAACTATCTTTTAGAGAACAGCACTTATGATATCATAAGCAATAAGCTGGATAGTGCATTATCTCGGTTATAACAAAATCGGATTGGTAATTTTTCATTCGCTAAAGGATAATTCAACCCATGAACTAACATTTTTGTTATTAAACATGACCATCTACGCATGCAAAATATGTTCAGTTCGACGACAAATGGTACATTGTATTCTCCTTTGACGGGAACGCGATATTGTACTGGAAAACAATTCTAAGCACAATTTATATGCCTTCAATTAATTTGCTTTCGCCATACTTATTATTTGTTCTTTTTTTGAAGTACATCATCCTTAGAAATTATCCCGAGCTTTATCAGGTCAGTGAAGAGAATTTCATTAAAGCTGGCAATGCCTTTTTTGTTCAGATGATCGGAATTCATGAATAATTCTGCCTTGAAAGAAAATCTGTCGTCTTTCCCATAATCCAAATACGGGATATCGTATTGTGAACTGATTTCGGAGACATATCGATCATAATTTTCTGCTAACCATTCTGCCTCGAATCTTTCGGCGTATTCTTTGTAATAGGGCACGGTAATCAGAACGGGGCGATATCCAGCCTGCTTCGCATCGGCGATTAGCATTTTAAGATAGTTGACGTTCTTTTCAGGTGAAGCAAAAGAGCCGATTTTTTTGTGATGTACCACGCGTTTAATGGCAAATTCCTTTAACATTTCTGCATGGGCGACCGTATCAAAGGAGATTACTTTCTTATCCTTCTTTGATTTTTTGTTCGTTTTCTTTTTTACCTTCTTTTTTTTTGGAATAAGGTTCCTGAAGTTTTTTTGTATCCGATTCACCTTAAGGCTGATGTCTCTTTTTGCTGAATATGAATAGATCGATTTTCTAGGGAGGTATTCATAAAAATCATTCACAAATGGATTATCGACTCCTTTGTCATTCCTATTTTCATCTAAGCCAAAAGCAAAATAGGAAACGGGAAGCATGATGACAGCGCTATCTGCCAAATGTTTCTTTACAAACTTGTAATTCTGTAAATCATAGTAAAGTGTGTTGCCCGCTCTATTGAAAGCTCCTCCATAAATTGAAAGGCCAGAGTACCTAAAGTTATTTCCATGGGAAGTGCCAAGGTTAATAATATCCAATTTTTTCTTAATAGTTAATATTTTCTCAACCCGAGGAGGCCTATCCAGGCTATTGATATAGTTGATTGTAAGGGCAACCAAAATAAAAAGCAAGACGGTTTCAAATAAGAATTTTTTCATGTCTTAGAATTGAAAATATATAAACTCCTGCTCCGTGTTAGACATATACAGAATGGTAATGATGATTAGGACAAAAGAGAACCCTAGCCTTATAAATGATGATTTTATGGTATTCAAGCCGTCCAGGGCGTAGAGCCCGTTTCTGCCTAACCATTCCACACCCATAAAAAGGATAATGAGCGATATAAGCTCCCAAGGCAATATTTCTGGCCGTGAAAATAATGACATTGAAAAGATTTCAGTAAAATAACTTAGGGCATGCCCTATATTTTCCGCCCTAAAAAATATCCAAGCCAGCACTGTTAAAACAAAAGTGATCAAAATGCTACCACCTTCTTTTAATGAAGGAAAATGATATTTGGTGCTAATGGCACCTAAGTAAACCCTATTCTTCTTTCTCAACAATAGCGGCAAGAAATAGATGGCATTAAGCGCACCCCAAACGATAAAGGTCCAATTGGCTCCATGCCAAAAACCACTTACGATAAATATGATAAACGTATTTCTAACTTTCATCCATGTGCCGCCTCGACTGCCTCCAAGAGGGATATAAAGATAATCGCGAAACCAAGTTGACAATGAGATGTGCCACCGCCTCCAAAATTCAGCGATATCCCTTGAAAAATAAGGGAATGCAAAGTTTTGTTTCAAGTTGAATCCAAATAACCGAGAAGTGCCGATGGCAATGTCTGAGTACCCTGAAAAATCCCCGTAAATCTGAAAGGTGAAAAACAAGGCGCCTAGAAAAAGGGTGCTCCCATTATAATCTGCCGAATTATTAAAAATTTCATTCGCATATTCCGCACAGTTGTCTGCAATCACCATTTTCTTAAATAGCCCCCAAAGAATCTGACGAACACCATCGGCTGCTTTGGAGTACTCAAATATTCTTTTTTTGTAAAATTGGGGCAGTAAATTGCTTGCCCTTTCAATAGGGCCTGCAACCAATTGCGGAAAGAAGCTTACAAAGGCAGAAAAAGCAACAAGGTCTTTTGTTGGCTCCAGCTTTCTTTTATAAATGTCAATCGTATAACTGAGCGTTTGAAACGTATAGAAACTTATCCCAACGGGTAGAATAATGTTTAGGCTGTTAGCTTGAATTTCAGTGCCGAAGAAAGAAAATGCGGTCACAAAATTATCAAGGAAGAAATTGTAGTATTTAAAAAATCCTAGAAATCCAAGATTCACCAGAATACTGGTCCAAAGCAACATACGCCTTTTGGTACTATCAGTTTGTTTGGATAGCGCAATGCCCACGGAATAGTCCACCAGCGTGCTGAATAGTATAAGGCTAAGAAACCGCCAGTCCCACCAGCCATAAAAAAAATAGCTAGCCAAAACTAGTAATAGATTCTGCGCTTTTAAATTTCTATTGGTAAGAAACCAATAGAGTATGAATACAAGAGGGAGAAATATCGCAAAATCGAGAGAATTAAATAGCATAATTTTGTTTCAGGGCCTCAAAATAACACTGTTTCTATATATTTTACTATGATGTACTAGGGTAAGGGTATGCTGCGAATTTAAGTAAATAATTGAGAATCGGAATCAAGATTATTTAAGTCGCTTGTAGAATTTCTTTTTAATTTTTTAAATGCAGGTTAATTTCTTCAAGCGCCTCTTTCTCATTACCCCACCCTTCTATGGTGCTGGTATCTTTAGGATTGTAGTTTAAAAACCACAACGCAACAATTTTGAGGAGCGCCGGATATTTCGTAGTTATTTCTGCATACGTCGAAGCTCCAATGATTCTTTTGACCCTATCTTGAGGTACCGCAATAATCTTATAATCCATTTCACCATCATCTATAAGCTTTAGAATAGCAATAGGAAGGATTTCCAAGACCGTTCCCGTGGCAACGCTTTCTGAGATGACCAATACATCTAGCGCATCACCATCGCCTCCAGTATTGCTTTTCGATAGGGTAGAAGGAATAAAGCCATAGTTGCCAGGGTACGATAAGAAGTCGATGATACGTTCACTGCCATTTTCCAAATCGACGATAAACTTTTTTTGGAGAAATTGGTATTCGTATTTTTTATTTGTGCCAGCAGGAATTTCAATGACCGCATTAAAAGTTGACTCCGAAGCTTTTGCAGGTAGGTTATAGTACTCTTTTGCACTACCACAGCTCTGCAAATAAACCAGAGCAAACAAAAATAAGAAGGGGATAAGGGGTTTTAGGCCTGTAGACATAAAATGGAAGGATTTAAAATCTGATAGCGGTATTATGCCAAATCATAATGGTACAACAAATTTATGCCATTGACGTATTTTGAATTTTTCGATAAACGTGTCTTGATTTGCTGTGAAACTTGCCGGGCTTCATTGTCGTCGGCTACCGCATATTTCAATTCAAGTACGATGTCATTGATTTTTTGTTGACTATGCTCTAAAATGGTATAATTAGGGTTATAAAAGGCCTGATTGAAGTCCACCGTGATACGATAACGACCACAGAAAGAAAGAAAATAACGACGTTCATAGGTGTTGATTAGGGTTGGATGTAACTTTTTCAATGCCTCATGTGCAGCAACTTGTTGCCGTGTACACCCTATTAATAGCCGATGTACATCGTTTGCTGTTTGTGCTGCCAGGTCAAAGGAAATCCCTTTTAGGCGCAAGGAGTCTTTATCACCCGCCTCCCCCATTTTCTTTTTGATTTCAATGGTCGGGTTTTCGATTATATGAGCGTCTTCACCATACCATCGCAAACGCAGTTTCTTTCGGTCGGCCACACCTTCTACATTTTGTTTGTAGAAATTGTAATTCGAATCGTCGAAGTAAATGTTATTTACTTTTCTTTTATGAAAAATTTCATGAAAACCGTACGAATTACGGTAGACGCTTTGTATGATATCTTGTACATGGCCCTTTTGAAAGAGAAATTTACGTTCAAATCGTATGTTCGAATTTTGAGCGGGCTTATCTACTACTTTTTCCATATTCATTGCCATACATTTTGTCGATAACATCTTCCGATTTGTCTTGAGTGACCACATCGTCGATAATTAAATCGGAATTTTCGGCAATCAAATACGGCACCTCATTACCCAAAAATCGAAGCTTTTTCAAATTCACGATGCCGGGCCCGAATTCACTTTTTTTCTGAAAACAGGCTATGCCCAAACGGGTGTTTTCTATATGGACATTGCTTAATGTGATCGTGGAGAGATCTTTACTGACTATCCCTATTTCGCCCCCATTGATTCTGATGCCATTGCCGGTCATGGTACTACCTTCCCCAGCACTCAGGCCTTTGTCCGAAGGATTTTGAATTACAATATTACTTAAAGTCAGGTTTGAACCCGAAATGTCGATACCATCATTTCCTGAATTCACAAAAGTTGAATTGGAGATACTTCCTTCCACAAAATCGCCATCAAAAGCATCTGAGTAGGTATCAATAAATTGGCTTTCATCTAGGGTGAAGCTTGAGCGAATCACATTTAAGGCATCCTCAGAGCGATTTTTTTCAAATACACAGTGGCTTATGGCCACTTCAGCTTCATTGAAATTAACGGAGCCCGAAAGCTCCCAAAAATCTACTTTTGGTATGGACAGTCCTTTAAAATGAGTATGTTTTATAATGGACTTTACAGAAGTAGAGGAAACAAAAATACCCCCACCGGTATTATCTCCGGAAATAAACCGAACAGGATTTTCATTAGTGCCCATACTGATGAACGGAGCATATGAAATGATGGAGGCTTCATTAGTCAAGTCTAGCTGAAAGCCTGCTTCGATGTTTACCGTATATTTCCCAGGAATGAAAAGTGTTTTATGCAATTGATATTTACCAGCAATAAAAGATAGTATTCCTGAAGACTCATCAATTTGAATGAAATCAAAATCACTGGTATTATCCGATAGCGAAAGATTTTCGATTATTTTTAAGTCTAAACTAGAATCGAAAGACCTGATTTCGCCGTAACGATGTATCTCAGCACCAATTAAGTGATGTCGCACTTGAATTTTGGCTAAATCTTTAGGGTAACGAAAACCACCTTCCTTGTTTTTTTTTGAGACGAATGCGTTGTTAAAGGCCTTCTTTAAACGAAAGTTGATTTTCATCGTATCCTTAGCAGCGATAATCCAAGGCTGGTCTGCCTGATTTAGTGATTTGCCATTGCCCAAGACTAGACCATCGATTATTATTGGAAAGTCAGAAAAATTCTTAACCTCCAAGTCCATGCTATTTTCGTTGAAAGAAAGAATGGTGGATTGAATACTTGTATTCGGGTGGATTTTGTTTTTGATGAGGTTTGCATTGTGTTGAAGAATTGCAATATCAAAACCTGCTTGATTGAACTCGCCGGAGAGTTCCAAACTTAGCCTATTCAGGTCTTGTAAATAGGTATTGAGAAACCCTTTGATAAAGGCTTCTGACGAAACCTTTTCATAATTTTTCATAAGGCTCGTTTGAAAAATGGCATCGGAAACCCCTATCGGATAACCGCGTAATGATCGTACTTTGAAGCTAGAATTGGAGTCAAACGAAATGGGCTCTAATTTATGGGTAACAGGATTGTAGTATACCCGAATATTTTCAATCATAAGACCATGATGAGCACCGAATAAATTACAAAGTGCAATATAGAAAGTCAATTTATCCACATCAAATGCCTCCGAAAGTTTGAGTTTACCATCACGAAGACCGACCATGAGATTCTTGCCCACTTGAAATTGTTTCGAAAGACCTGGGTCACTCAGTGTCTTATTTTCATTGTAAATTTTTATAGGTAATTCTTGTCTTGGAGGACGATTTAGATCTTCAGGATAATCCAGTTTAAGATTCCTGACTTGTTTTCGATCATCCCAAACCATGGTTTCGTCGAATCCAAATATCAGACCCTCTCTTCTTCGATTGTTTTCAATCAATATTTTATCGAAACTTTCTTCCAGGGCCATTATACCCATCGGTATAATAGAATCCTTGTCGGACAACTTCATTTCGACATTCAGAAAATTATAACGCAATCCCATGATATCATTGTCTTTGACCACTTTGTTGAAGAGCCATTCCCAAACATAGTTTCTTGATTTTGGATGTTGAATTGAAAATTTACGCATCCCAAATAAGGTCTTTTCCCCTTCTGGAACAATACGGTATGACCATTTACTGGGGTGTTCCAAATGATCGGCCCAATCTCCCTTTAAACGTATTGAGGCATCTATGGTTTCTTTTCCATTGCTACTTACTTTGGCTTTGACAAAATCATCATCACTGGAAACCAAAATACCAGATTCCAAAGCTTTATTTCTTTTTTTCGTTATTTTTTTAAGCGCATTTGACTTTAAGGTAATTTGTAGTTTTCCTAGCGTATTGGCTACCGGATGAATCGTTGGCAGGCTGTCTTTATTAAAAATCAACTCGGTAAATCTGCCTATTTGACGGTCATGTCGAACGAATTCGAGCTTGTGAAGATTATCAAATTCGAAATAAGGGTGCTCCAATCGAAATTTAAAAACATAAAATGTGGTGTCATCCAATTCTTTTTTAACCGGTACTAGACTTTCATGAACAAGCGTGATATGATCATAACGTTGATTTACCGACCTCCATTTCGCAGGGTCTTTTAAATACAAGAATGATAAAAATCTACCATTGCGCTCTAAATCGCTTATAGAATCCTTATAAACAGCCATCAGTGTTGGAGCGCCAAGTTCATTGTTCAGGTATAGTGAAAAGTTATCTTTCGAATGAATCTTGTTTTCATCACCGGTCAAAAGATGTTCCATATAGAGTTTGGATGACAAAGTTGTCGGTGCTTCGACACTACTCTCTTTTTCATTGCTTTCAATCTTTGCCCCAAACAATTCAGGTTTTGATTCGGCAATAAGTTTGAATAGGGCTAATACCAAAAAGAAAACAATGGCAAGCACAACGATTCCACCACTCTTTGTATTTTTTTTGGAATTAATCAGCATAGCAAATTTTTAACGTGATCAAGATACTATATAGTCATGTTCTGGCTGTCGATAAACGTGATAGACATTTTACTATCAAGCTTTGTCAGACCATTGGTAATGTCATTAATACTATTCACATCTTCAAGGACGACCAAAAAATTATAGTCGATTTCGGTTTCGTTATGGTTCATGCGAATGAGTTCCGTTCTTGAGGAATTTTGAGATAGGATGTTCATAATATTTTTTTGAATAGCACCTCTATCCTCTCCAGCTAAGGAAGACTTGCTAACCAATAGATTTTGACTTACCATACTTTTTGTCGATCCTCTGCCGGCTAAAAAAATAATCAAGAACAAGACGATTGCACCTATAAGCGTTGGGATGAGCTGATTGGCTCCAAAACCTAAGCCAATGGCAATGGCAATAAAAAAATAGCCCAACTCTTCAGGTTCTTTAATAGCGGTTCTAAAGCGGATGATGGATAGGGCACCGACCAAGCCCAATGATAGTGCCAAAGAAGATTTGACAATACTAATAATGATGAATGTGGTCACCCCGACAATGATCAGTACCTTTGAGAGTTGATATCGATTAGAAAGCGACCGCCCGAATTTAACATAGATTAATGATAGTATATACAGAAGAATTGCACAAAGCACAATGTTCATTAGATAATTGACAATAGAGAAAGTCTCTCCGGAATCCAAAGTAAATTGGTTTAATAGGTCGTTCATTTTATAAGGTAGGATTAACTATTTGGTCATAAATTGTTTACAAAGAAAGCAAACTAATACCTTAAAAAAAAGCTGAGTTGACTTTTGGTCGGGAAGTAGACTTTCTCAGTAGCTTCTAAGCAATATGCATTCTTCTTATGCCAATGGATTCCTACAAGTTATTAATTACTATTTTTGAGGCTTAAAATAAGGTGATTACACCATGTCCAGACCATCCATACTAAATTCTGTTGAGCGTAAATTTATATTGTTGATGGTTGATGTTATCATCGTACTAGCATCTATTAATGTTCTGGTAAATTATGCCATTGACGCAGAATTTATTTCGTTACGACTGAAAGTAGGGGTATTTAGTTTTGGTATCTTCACCTATTTGGTCTTGGCGTATGTATTGGAGTTTTATAATCTTGAGAAAATCACCAAGAGAAGATACATCCTTTCACAATCGCTGTATATCAGTGCGATTTATGTCTTTTTGGTGTTCATTTTTTCGGTGATTGTCTATGACGTTAGCTTTTGGCGTTTTCCATTATTATGTTTTCTAACGCTCACGCCAATACAGATAGCAGGATGGAGATTACTGTTCAGAAATGTTTTTGATATTATCCCAGACACTAAGAATGTCTTGTATCTGTATGACGAAAACACCTATGGAAGCCTACAAGATGATATTCGGGTTATCAATGGTAGCGATATGAAGACCTTTTACAAGGTGAAGTTGACCTATTCTTTGCAAAAGGATTCTGCAATCAACAAGAAGTTGTTCTTGTCGGCTACCGATAAGATTGATGCGGTAATTGTGAACATCAAGTCGTACAATGATTTACCGAAGAGTCTTGAGAAAATGGTGCTTAAGTCTATCCTAAACGGCAAGGAAGTCATTTCGTTCACTACTTTTTATGAGAACACCTACGAGGCACTTCCTATTAAATCGCATAATGATAGCTTTTATGAGATATTGCAATTACGCAATAAGAAAATCCGGTATCTGCAACGTATTTTCAGTTTCTTGATCAACTTCTTTCTTTCGCTTATCGTCGGAATTGTTTTTGTTTTGAGTATTCCATTTGTATGGGTATTGAATTTGTTCTTCAATCGGGGGCCGCTTTTCTATACCCAGAACAGGGTGGGCCTACATGCCAAGGAGTTTAAAATCTATAAGTTCCGCTCGATGGTCGTCAACGCGGAGAGCCAGGGAGCTAAAATGGCGACCAAGAATGACTCGCGAATTACGCCCTTTGGCAAAATTCTTCGCTTATTTCGTGTTGATGAACTGCCACAGATAATTTCAGTAATCAAAGGAGACATGCAATTCATAGGCCCTAGACCTGAACGTCAGGTTTTTGTCGATGAGCTGAATAAGTTGACGCCCTTCTATAATGTAAGACACTTAATTCGCCCTGGAATTACGGGTTGGGCACAGGTGAAGTATAAATACGGAGAGAATTTAGAAGATTCGATTAAGAAATTAGAATACGATTTCTACTATATCAAGAATAGGTCAATTACATTGGATTTACGCATTATCTTCAAAACGATTACGACGGTTTTATTCTCTAGAGGCGTATAAAATTCGGTTTTGACAGGGGTATGCTGTCGTTTGCCTAATATAATTGGCCGTTCTTTTGATCGAAATTACATTTGCCATTCAATTTTTATAAAATACTTACGTTACAACCTCAAACAGTTTGACTAAATGAAGCGAATCTTAATTACAGGCGCAGCAGGTTTCTTGGGCTCCCACCTTTGTGACCGATTTATCAAAGAAGGGTTCCATGTTATCGCGATGGATAATTTGATAACAGGAGATCTCAAAAACATTGAACACCTGTTCAAGCTTGAGAATTTTGAATTCTACCACCATGATGTGACCAAGTTTGTTTATGTTCCTGGTGAGTTGGATTATATTCTTCATTTTGCTTCACCTGCGAGTCCTATCGATTATTTAAAAATCCCCATTCAAACGTTGAAAGTAGGGGCGCTGGGCACGCATAACCTTTTAGGTTTGGCTAAAGAAAAGAATGCAAGAATCTTAATTGCTTCGACATCGGAGATTTATGGAGACCCACTCGTGCATCCACAGACCGAAGAGTATTACGGAAACGTAAATACGATTGGCCCAAGAGGGGTTTATGACGAGGCCAAACGTTTTCAAGAGTCTATTACCATGGCATATCACCGTTTCCACGGCGTTGAAACACGTATCGTACGTATTTTCAATACCTACGGACCAAGAATGCGACTCAATGACGGCCGTGTTATACCCGCTTTTATGGGGCAGGCGCTACGTGGAGAAGACCTTACCGTTTTTGGGGATGGTTCGCAAACACGTTCTTTCTGCTATGTGGATGATGAAATAGAGGGAATATATCGATTATTGATGAGTGATTATACGCTGCCCATAAATATTGGAAACCCACATGAAATTACGATTGGTGATTTTGCGGAGGAAATCATAAAATTGACGGGAACCACTCAAAAAGTGATTTATAAGGATTTGCCACAGGATGATCCAATGCAACGACAGCCCGATATTTCAAAAGCAAAGGAAATTTTAGGTTGGGAACCAAAAGTTGGCCGAGAAGAAGGGATGCGCAAGACATTCGAATATTTTAAGACCTTGTCTAAGCCGGAATTGGAACGAACGGAACATCGCGATTTTACACAACGCAACAAAAAGTAAACAAGACGTAAAGAAATACTTAAAAGACCCAGCCAGATTCGCTGGGTTTTTTTTGAATATTATACACAGAACATCAAGGCGAACATTTTTTGGAATACAGCTCAAATAAGGCCACGATTAATTTACATTTAAAACTATTAAAATCGTATACGATATGGGATATTACAAGTAAATACACGTCTTAAGAGACGATATATGATTGTTTTTTGTCGATGAACGGCACAAATGGTGCTGAAATTCTACTACCCTGATATTTTAAGTACGCGCTCCAAATTGCTATGTTAAAACAACGATTCAAGCCTTTCCAAGGAAGTTTTTAATCACTGTGCATAGTTTTAGTAAAACGAAGCATTGCTATTGCCCAGAACATTTCTATTTTTACGGCAAACTCAAAGTAATGAACGTACTAATTCTTGGTTCAGGTGGTCGTGAACATACATTAGCCTGGAAGTTAAAACAAAGTCCAAAACTTAATAGGTTATTTGTTGCACCAGGTAACGCCGGTACCGCTGCAATAGCTCAAAATATACCCATCGGTGTAAATGATTTTGAGGCGATTAAGAAATCCGCACTTTCCGAAAACATAACACTAGTGGTGGTAGGCCCGGAAGACCCTTTGGTCAATGGTATACATGACTTTTTCTTGAACGATAATGAGTTAAGGAATATTCCGGTGATCGGCCCTCAAAAGGCTGCCGCTCAGCTAGAGGGCAGCAAAGAGTTCGCCAAGGAATTTATGATCCGTCATAGTATACCTACCGCAGCGTACCAGAGTTTTACCGCCTCCAATTTGGAAGAAGGGTATGCCTTTCTCGATACTTTAAATTCGCCCTATGTGCTTAAAGCGGATGGCTTGGCAGCTGGAAAGGGAGTGGTCATTCTACAAGACTTGGATGAGGCTAAAGCAGAACTGCATTCCATGTTGGTCGATGAGAAATTCGGGGGAGCGAGTACCACGGTGGTCATAGAAGAGTTTTTAGATGGCATTGAATTGAGTGTTTTTGTATTGACCGATGGCAAAGGCTATAAAGTACTGCCAACGGCAAAAGACTACAAACGTATTGGGGAAGGTGATACGGGGTTGAATACTGGCGGTATGGGCGCCATTTCGCCGGTTCCTTTCGCAGATAATACTTTTATGGGCAGAATACACGAGCAAGTCGTCAAGCCGACCGTAGAGGGCCTTAAAAAGGATAATTTACCATATAAAGGATTTATCTTTATCGGATTGATCAAGGTAGGCGATGAACCCAAGGTGATAGAATATAACGTTCGCCTAGGAGATCCGGAGACCGAAGTTGTAATTCCAAGGATAAAAAACGATTTCCTTGAGGTTTTACAGGCCGTGGGCCAAGAAAATTTAGATGAAATAGCTCTGGAACTAGATTACCGGACGGCAACAACGGTCATGCTAGTATCAGGAGGATATCCCGAAGCGTATGAAAAAGGTAAAGTAATCAGTGGTTTTGATGAAGTTCAAGATTCCTTGGTCTTCCACGCAGGAACGCAACTTAAAGAGGGCAAAGTTGTGACGAATGGTGGCAGGGTCATGGCGATTACATCCTTTGGCGATGATTTCGAACAAGCACTAAAAAAAACGTATCAAAACATAGAAAAGTTACATTTCGAGAAGATGAATTATCGCAAGGATATCGGATTCGACCTATAAATACGAATGTGAGGTGATGCTTTTGTCTTCTTCACCTTTATCATTGTATTTTTTTAAGGCCAACATCCAATAAACAAAAGCGACCATTGCGATTATCGCCAAAATCCAATTCACGGTATTGGCGACCCACCAACTTTCCATAAAACGGAAAAAGTCGAATGGCCAAAAAAGTACGTCTACAAATAAATCCTCTATGCCTTCGAAGAATGCTTTCATCTTAATAGTATATTTACGCTACAAAAATAGGGCATAATATATAACTTGCAAAATCCCGAATAACCTTTACAATGATTTCAAGCATTTTTGGAAGGACAAAACCAATTAACTACATCATTGTTCTCACCTTTTTATTTCTTTTTTACTGGTTCATTCATTTTGTGGTCTCCGATATGGAATACACCTCAGAAGCGCTTGTTGTAAGGCTAACTACATTGGCCATGTTACTTTTCAGCGTTTTTGTGGTCGATTTTATTATCAAACGAAACAAATTGACCGAGGCCAATTCGTTCGCAATGTTATTCTATGCTATTTTAATCGTTGCTTTTCCGGAAACACTATTGGATAATGATGCCATTCTTTGCAGTATGTTTTTGCTATTCGCCTCAAGACGATTGATTAGTATCCGATCTTTAAAAAATATTAAGCTCAAAATCTTTGATGCTACTCTTTGGGTAATGATCTCCAGTATTTTTTATGATTGGGCGGTTTTATATCTGCTTCTGGTATTTGCGGCAATCTATATTTACGAACCAAAGAATGTTAGAAACTGGATGGTTCCTTTTGCTGCTGTTTTTACGGTTTTCATGATAGGTTACGGTGTCTTGATCTTGGCTGGAAACACCAATTTTCTCACAGAACACTATCAGCTACAGTTCAATTTCGACACCTCTTATTTTCTAAATTTAGCAAATAGTTTAAAGTTGGTCCTTTACATACTTTTAATCTTCGCATTGAGCATTTATGCCTTCTTAAAACTTGGTAAAGCAGGTTTGGGCAAGATTGTGACCATGCGGTTAATAGCGCTTTCTTTCATCATTGGGCTGGTGGTCAAGATTTTAACGAAATCGGCTGATGATTACCCTATTATGATTACTTTTTTTCCTGCAGTGATTTTTGTCACGAATTATGTCGAGTCAATAAAAAAGGAAAATATAAAGGAGTTAGTTCTGATCGCTTCGATAGCCTTACCTATTTTGGTGCGATTTGTTGTTCTAAAGGTAGGATATTTAAAATAAAATTGTATAAACAATTTATATTACCTAGCAACTGACTCTTATCCACA
>JARFRH010000003.1 GCA_029287355.1 Maribacter sp.
CAGAATTACCACTAGAAAAATGCCAATTCTCAAATCTTTTAAGAAAGTCGTAATTAACCTCATTAAATTTGATGTCATTTCCACAAGTGAATTTTTCCAATACTTTGATTACAGCATAGTAGGTATTGGAATTGCCAAAACGTTCTGCTGTCCTTAGCTCATTCACAATACCCTTGCCATATTCAAAAAATGATTCAAATGAGGCAGTTTTTACGATTTTACTTTTGAGTTGTAGAATAGATAAAAAGTTGAGCTCGTCCTTTTCGTGTAGGTCGTTAATAATGTCGACTGCTCTGGTCTTTTCTTTCAAAAGACGATTGTTCAGTTTGCTAACTGATGAAGTGCCTTTGAACGCTCTTTTGATTTTCTCGTTTTTATTATCCCAATATTCTTTGTGAATAGATTGACCTAAACTTATTGAGGTCGTTTTACGAAAATGAGTTAATCGTAAAATAACAGGGTAGGATGCATCTTTTTTCTGCCTACGGGTATCCAAAGAAAGTTTTATATTGGTATTCATGAAATTTAAAGGTAATAAAAATTTGCACGCAATTTGCACGCAAATGGTTGGTTTCATTTGATATTAAAACAATCTTTTTTTAATTAATTAAATGATAATCAATTAATGATAAACTAGTTTGGTATGTATTGATATGTAAATCCTCTTGCTGGCAGGCAAGAGGTCACCGGTTCGACTCCGGTATTCTCCACCATAGGTTTAAAAAGCTGAACTAAGGTTCAGCTTTTTTCCATTCAACCCTTCAATAACGAATTCTCATTTCTATCTTTACTGAAAATAGAAATAAACACCAATGACAGCATTAAAAAACAAAGTAGCCTACATCACAGGGGGTTCTAAAGGAATAGGCTTTGCCGTAGCTCAAAAACTGTTAGCATCGGGAATGAAAGTAGCTATAAGCGGGCGCACGCTCAAAACAGCACAAAAAGCAGCCGAATATTTGGGAGATGAGAGCAATGTTCTTGCGCTAGCCTCTGATGTTACCCAACATGAGGATGAGAAAAAAGCGGTGCAACAGATTCTAGACAAATGGGGTCAATTGGATGTGGTGCTCGCCAATGCGGGAGTAGGTAATTTTGCCCCCATAGATGAGATGTCTTATGAGCAATGGCATCAAATGATAGATACGAACTTGAATGGCGTTTTTCATACCTTAAAGGCTTCCGTAGAAGCTTTAAAAAAGGCCAAAGGATATTATATCACCTTAGCGAGTTTGGCAGGCACGAACTTCTTCGCTCAGGGTGCTGGCTATAATGCCACCAAATTTGGGGTAGTAGGCTTTACCCAAGCAGCAATGCTAGATTTGAGAAAGTATGACATTAAAGTTTCTACCATAATGCCGGGCTCCGTGGCGACACACTTTAATAATAATGAGCCCTCGGAAAAAGACGCTTGGAAAATTCAACCCGAAGATATAGGTGATTTGGTATTGGATCTGTTGAAAATGCACCCTAGAACCCTACCCAGTAAGATCGAAGTACGGCCAAGTCGACCTGATAAAAAATAAGTTATACTTCCTTTTCCGCTAAGGGGATATCAGGATTGCAAATTTCGGTGATCAACCCGCATAATTCTTCTTTAAAAAGGAACAAGGTATCGGCGGTAATCGAATTTTCTTTTGTTCTACTTCCTTTAGTTGGTTTGGTGGCAAAGCGCAGGACTCCAGCATTTAAATTTTTAAAGGAAATAATACCTGATTCCAGTGTTTCGACCGAATTGTCGTTTGCATACATTAATGCATAGCACAAAAGTTGAAATGCTTTGCTGTAGTCATAATCGGTGGTGATAGCGTCCCAATCCACGATTTCTACATTTTTCAATTCTACTTTACCTGTTTTGTAGTCAATAATTCGAAGTTGCCCATCTCTGTGGTCTATGCGATCTAGCTTTCCTTTTAGAACTACAGGAAATTCAACTCCAGGAATGGCTAGGGTAAGGGATAATTTTTGTTCTATCCCCACGATTTTGATTTCATGATGCATGACATCCGTTATTTCCCGATCTATAAAATTCGAGATATAGCGTTCCACTACATGGAATGCAATCAAGTTTTTCCCAGTTTTAATGTCACCCTCCAGGTAGCTTTTGGCAAAATGATTTTTGACAACTCTGCCAATGTCCGTTTTCGCTGCTTTGAGCATTTCAGGGCGCAATACTTTCCCGATAAATGGAGTATAAAGCTCCTCTAAGGAGTCATGCACAATTGTTCAGAAGGTATTTGCCGCTATGGTTTCTTCAACTTCCAATGTATCATTGATTCCCAAAAGGTTTCTTTTGTAAAAATCAATCGGGTTTCGAATATAGTTACTCAATGAAGTTGGAGAGAACCCTTTGCCGGCATGTTGTTCAATAAGTTGCATCAGTCCTTCATCTTTTAAAATGCAATCCATGACCTTCTCATTCGGTTCTATTTTGGGCATTGCCACACTAGCTGTGATATCGTCAGTTTTGGTATTGTCCGTCAATAATTGTGCAATGAGCCTACTTTTTTCACCGCCCTCCAAGACATCAGGTTCGGTGTTATACAATATATATATCTTCTTGGCACGCTGCAATAAACGGTAAAAGTGATAGGTGTATACGGCGTCTTTTTCTTTGTAGGTGGGTAGGCCGAAATTTACTTTCAGATCAAAAGGAATAAATGAATTGTTTGATTTTCCTGAAGGAAGAATCCCCTCATTGACCGAGGTAATGATAATAGTTTCAAAGTCGAGATTTCTGCTTTCCAACATTCCCATAATTTGGAGTCCTTCTAATGGGTCGCCTTGAAAATCGACCGTTTCTGAGGATAATAGCTCTTTAAAAAGACCTTGCAGTGATTTCAAATCGTTAATGAAGTTGTTTTCTTGAACGAGCGCCAATAGTTGGTTGAAAAGGTTAAAAAATCGATAAAGGTATTCTATGGCCAAGGCATCATCAACGATTTCGAACTTTGATTTCAAATGCCAAATGATTTCTATGCAGCGTTTGATCAGGTTTTCAGCAGACGGCGTATCTGTTGAGAAAAGCAATGCCAGTTGCGCACTAGTATTCGCATGACCCTTTAATTTTTCCGGTGTGATATGCGTCCAATTTTTATCTTTTATTTCATGGCTAATGATCGTAGCATGGTCAGTATCAGCTACGGTTAAGAATACTTTGATATAGGGGTGCGACAGCAGCTCCAATATTTTCCGATAAAACCAGCCTTGTTCCTCGCGATTGATATAGAGCTCAATAAATTGTGCAAAAAGATCAGCTAGTGGTGTTTTGTTCAAGGGATACCCCATAGTGATATTGACGGTATCGATTTCCTCTGGAATAGAATTCAGAATAGGGTTTAAAAGAGACTCATCAGCTAAAACAACAGCCGTAGATTTTAGGGCCTCGACGTTTTCTAGCTGAAGCTCTTTCAAAAGCTTCCCAACGTATTTTGCCTGGGATATGTTCTTAGGAACACCTATAATCTGAATGTCCTTTTTTGAGGCATAGTGGGCGCTGATTCCTTTCAGGGTATGATGCTGCAGGTAAGGCCATGATTTTTGATGGGCCCTGATGAATAATCCCGCATCATGAATGGGGTCATTTAAGAAAGAAGCATCAATATCCCAATAGATAGTAGCATTCGTCTCCTTAAGAATATTTTGAATAAGCTGGCTTTCGGCGGTGTTTAGAGCGTTAAAACCTATAAAAACATACTTTTTAAGGGTGTTGGCCTCAAGGTAGGTGCCAAGCTGTTCACAGGCCTTTCTATATACGAGGCCTTGATGACCGAGTCCTTTTTTTAAGAGCTCAGTATTGAAATTAGTGTAAAGTTGCTCAAGACTATTCCAAAAATCAAGATAATCTTGAACCATTTTGGTTTTCGAAGCTTCTAAAGACCAATGGGTGACTTCTTGTATGGCCGAAAGATTTGAAAACAGCGCCTTGGCATCAATGAGATAGCGATCTATTTCGTTGATATCTTGAAGTAATGTTTGTCCCCATTTCGAAAAGGTAAAGAAATTATCTACTTCGCCTTTCGAGGTTTTTTGATAAACACCATAAAGTTCGAATAGTTGACGGGTATTGTTGGCATAGGAAACACCGGATATTTTTTCTACAAAACCTTCTATACTATATACTTCAGGAGAAAAAAAAGTCTTTTGAGAATTGTTGGCAAGGGCATTTATTAAAAAAGTGCCAGCACGTTTACTGGGGAGTATAAAAACAGTGTCCTCTAAAGAATGGGATTCTTTTGTCAGATAATCTACAACTTCTTCTAAGAAACTTTGCATGTTGTTAAAAATAAAAAAAGCCTCGCATTTGCGAGGCTTTTTTATAAGCTTTAAAAGTTTTAGAACTCCTTATTTTACTAAGTTGATTTCAGTTCTTCGATTTTCTTTTCTTCCACTTCTTGTATTGTTGGAAGCAATTGGCTTGGATTCACCGTATCCGATAGCAGTCAATCTATCAGCGGCAACACCTTCAGCGATTAAGAAATCCCTAACTGAGTTAGCTCTCTTTTCAGACAACGCTTGGTTTAATTTTTCACTGCCTACGCTATCCGTATGACCTTCAACTGTAAATTTAGAATTTGGGTACTCACCTAAAATTCTGATGATATCCACAAATACAGAAGTTGTCTCTGGGTTCAATGAAGCTTTACCTGTATCGAACAAAATAGTTCTTGCATAGTCGTTCAATTGTTTTTGAACTTCTTCAGTTACTTCTGGGCAACCCATGTTGGCAACAGTACCAGCAACATCTGGACATTGATCATCTTTGTCCAATACGCTATCACCGTCTTTATCTGGCCATGGGCATCCTTTGTTCTCAGCAGGACCTGCTTCGTTTGGACACTCATCATCTTTGTCGGCAACACCGTCACCGTCAGCATCAGGACAACCAGCTAAAGCTGCAAGACCTGCTTCGTTAGGACAAGCATCGTCTTTGTCGGCAACACCTTCACCGTCTGCATCAGGACAACCATTCATTTCTTTTGAACCGGCAGCGTTAGGACAAGCATCCTTGCTATCTTCGATACCATCTCCATCAGCATCAGGACAACCATTGAAAGCTTCTAGACCAGCTACTTCAGGACAAGCATCATCTCTATCGTAGATACCATCACCATCAGTGTCGGTTCCTCCGAATTTAACAGAGATACCAGCAAGATGTTGCCAGTGTGTTACACCGTAATCCTCGAAGGCGTGTTTGTAACTTGTTTGAAGCGTTAGACCGATATTGTCGGTAAACCATAGGTTAAGGCCAAGTCCACCGTTTACTGTACCAGCTCCGATTTCATCCACCCATGTGTACCCACCACCTACTTCTAGGAATGGTTGGAACTTTGCTTCCTTTATCAGGTTATATTTTATTGTACCATCTACAGCATAGTGCGAAAGATCGTCAACTTGAACATCACCTATTTTGCTGATTCTATTCAAAGAACCACGAACGCCTACCGCAAATCCGTCACCTACAGACTTAGAAACCCCGATGTACGAAATTGATGGTAGAATATTCCAGTGATCATTAGCGTTGAAGAGCTCGTTACCGAAAGAACTTACATCCCCTGTTGGATATACGTCAATGGCATTTACCCCAAACTGAACTTGCCAAGGGTTATTCTCGTCTTGCGCTTGCATGTTGTTGAAACCTACCACTAATAGGGCAACAACCATTAATTTGCTAAGATGTTTCATGTTTAAAATTTTAAGTTTAAGTGTTATTTAACCGCAAATGTAAGCTGTTAAACGTTATTAACAAAAACATTTTATTTTTTTTTTTAACGTAGTTCATAGAGGGAATTGTACATTTAAACGACATTTAATATTTGTCCTACCTCGATAAAGGCATGAATTGCCTTATCCAAATGTTCAATTTCATGAGCCGCTGAAAGCTGTACCCTGATACGAGCCATGTCTTTTGGAACTACAGGATAGAAGAAACCAATCACATAAATACCCTTATCCAATAGCATGTCGGCCATTTGCTGTGAAAGCTTCGCGTCATATAGCATTACAGGGACAATAGCCGAGTCACCGTCAATGATATCGAACCCAGCAGCTTTCATGCCTTTTTTGAAATAGGCCGTATTTTCTTCTAGCTTGTCACGAAGTGAAGTATCATTTTCAAGCATATCGAATACCTTAATGGATGCGCCGACAATGGCAGGAGCCAAAGAATTTGAGAACAAATAGGGTCTGGAGCGCTGCCGTAATATTTCAATGATTTCCTTTTTACCTGTCGTATATCCTCCCATGGCTCCTCCCAAAGCTTTTCCCAAGGTGCCCGTGATGATATCTATTCGGTCTAGTACGCCTTTTTCTTCCAAGGTGCCACGCCCTGTTTCGCCTATAAAACCCGCGGCATGGCATTCATCGATCATGACCAAGGCATCATATTGCTCAGCGAGATCACAGATTTTATCCAAGGGTGCGACCAATCCGTCCATTGAAAAGACACCATCCGTCACGATGATCTTGAATCGGGCTCTATCGGCATTGGCCTGGGAAAGCTGCTTCTCAAGGTCAGCCATATCACTATTGGCATAGCGATATCTTTTGGCCTTACACAAACGAACACCATCAATGATCGACGCGTGGTTTAAGGAATCGGAAATAATAGCATCTTCAGCCGTTAACAAGGGTTCGAATACCCCACCGTTAGCATCAAAGGCGGCCGCATATAAAATGGTATCCTCTGTACTATAAAAATCGGCAATTTTCCGCTCCAGTTCTTTGTGAATATCTTGGGTGCCACAAATGAAGCGGACGGATGACATTCCGAATCCATGTGAATCCATCGTGTCTTTTGCCGCTTGAATCACTTCTGGGTGTGATGAAAGCCCCAGATAGTTATTCGAACAGAAATTTATGACTTCCTCGCCTGTTGATATCTTTATGACTGCATCTTGAGGTGAGGTAATGATTCGTTCTTTCTTATACAGTCCGTCTTCCTTTATTTGATGGAGTTCTGCTTGCAAATGATCTTTAATTTTCCCGTACATAATGTTATAATCTAGATAAATTCCGGAATAACCGTTTCGTTGATATATATGATGATTTTATTTTCTATGGAATACCCCATTGCTTCGAGCGCATCGGCATAGGAATACAATTGCTCTTTATATTTGGTATTTCGCTTCCCTGTTTTGTAGTCTATGATAGTGGCTTTTGAATTTTGAATCACAATCCGGTCCGGACGTAAAATTTTTCCATTTTCAGTTATGATGTCCTTTTCGTTTTTGATTTCACACCCTTCCTGATAATAAGGAGCTAATTTAGGGTGTTTTACAATAGTATGAATTTTGTTTTTCAACAGTTCAATCTCGTCCGAAGCCAAATCACCTGAGCGAATGACAAGCTCCATTGCGCTTTCTATATCTTTTTCGGTGTCGATAAGGCCCATAATAAAATGAATGCGGTTTCCTTTGATCAGTGCATCCTCCCGATCTGTATCCCAAAGCACCCCTGATTTCGCGAGAATCCTGAAACTAGGCCTATCCTTAAAAGAATATTGGTAGGGTACGGTCTGCGAATTATCTGAGGTTTGCCCTTTTAGATTGGTTTTTAATACTCCAAAAGAATAACGGTCCATAGTTTCGTTCCACAGCCCCTTTTCTTTTAAAAAATGTATAAATAATCCAGAGTAAAAATTGAGTTTGTGGTCTCCGGATTTTGTCAAATCTTTCTTTGTTATTATAAATAGGGCATTAATGGCCCTGGTCAATGCCACATAAAGCACATTGAATGCGTCGAGCTCAAGTTTGTGTTGCTCTTCATTGTATATTGTTTCAGCCTCAGGTGAATAATGGATGACTTCTTGTTTTTTCGTAATTAATACCTCTTCAAAACCATTAAAGGAAGTTGATTCAAACGGAATCCACAATTTAGGCTCAATCTCTTTATAAATATTGGAATTGGCAAAAGGAAAAATAACAAATTAGAACTCAATTCATTTTGATTTATTAAAGGTCATGTTTTGTAAGGAATTTAAAGCTTCTTGGGCAGATATGCTCATGCGGTCTTTTTTCTTTTCCCAATAGGCCAAGAATAAAGGTGCTCC
>JARFRH010000101.1 GCA_029287355.1 Maribacter sp.
CCTTTACTCATTATCCCATGGTTGATTTTAACAACGGGGCATCGAACCATATCGATAATTTATTGCTGGACAGCAAGATGCAAATGCAAAGGGTCCCCGATGAAAATGTAGCCAAAATGTTCGCCGATGCCGGTTTAAAGGTCCATTTTGGCGGGCATATGCATATGAACGATACTGGCATCAGTACCACTAAAAACGGAAACACCCTGGTAAATGTTCAAGCACCCTCATTGGCGGCCTATGTACCGGCATACAAACTACTCACTATCACAAAGGATAAATTGATGGATGTGCAGACTATAGTAATCGATTCGGTTCCTCTTTTTGACGAGTTTTTTGACCTGTACGAACTAGAACACAAGTACCTCGAAAGTATAGGGCAGGAGGATATTTGGGATAAAAACATTTTAGCTTCAAAAAGCTATCTTGAATGTATTATCTGGCACTTGAAAGAATTAGTCCGATTGCGTTTTCTAGCAGCGGAATGGCCTTCCAATTTCTCGGACTTATTATTATCCAGTTCTGGAGAAGACTTGCTTGTACTCTCACAATTACAAAACGATTTATCGTATACGGAACTATTGAAACGCAGTAAAAAAGTTACAGAAAGTTCTTCGGATTTCAGAAAAGATGCCCTGATAAAGGCAAAATATTATGGAATTGAACCGGTGCAGTTCGATAAATGGTCTGGATTTGATTTGTTGTTCGATCTTTATAGACTTCGGGGCGCGGATGAACTTGCCCGCAAGGATATTGGAAAGGACAGGTTAAGCCAGTATACGTTCATCCTAAATTCTTTCCTAAATCAAGAGTCGGCACTACTAGAAAATGACCCCATGAAAAGAAATATGGTAGAACTGATGGCCCTATTAAAAAAATTCTTGAATGGAGCACCATCAGACCATTTTGAGATTGACTTAAATAATGGGGCGGTGCGTTCTCTTAAAATCAAACCTTAGACAAAAAATGAAAACCAATAAAAAAATCAAATTCTTTACACTTTTTCTTTTAGGCTCAATTCAATTCATGCCAGCCCAAGAAAAAATGCCGATTGACTATGTAAATCCATTAATAGGATCATCCGCATTAGGTTTTAATACGGGTAGGGACGGTGGAGGAACCATGCCCTGTGTAGGCTTGCCCTTTGCCATGACCAATTTTGTGGCCCAGACCCGTTAAAATAAAATAAGCGAGATGCCGTATGTCTACGAAGACAAAACCCTTAAAGGTTTTGGTAAGGACTTTCTTCATAATTGGAATAAAGGCCCCTAGTTTACTAACAAGAATTAAATCTGCATAACCTGCAGATTCTTTTTTGTAAAAGCCGATGGCATAAATAGCATTTTCATCCTTAATAAGATTGATTGATAGCCTGCCTAATCAACAGGAACTTCAAAACTCCCTAGCATTTTTTGCTCTTTCTTTTTAGGATCAATGCGATAGAAATCCAAGTTGCGGGTATCCCAATTGCCAACTACCATCAGATAATCATTATCCATAGCCAATAATCCTGTAGCTCCAGCAGTTTGCAGTTTCATCTCACCCATTCTATTTATAGTAATATTTGCTTGTGCATTGTACAG
The DNA here is from genome assembly GCA_029287355.1 of Maribacter sp. Taxonomy (GTDB): domain Bacteria; phylum Bacteroidota; class Bacteroidia; order Flavobacteriales; family Flavobacteriaceae; genus Maribacter_C. The sequence goes on from JARFRH010000101.1 coordinate 1,584, forward strand.
GCTAGTATCACGGTAATTATATATGCAAACTTTTGAAGAAGTTTTGGCAAAATTGTCTTCAATACCTACTACCAGATAAGGTTCACTAACTTGAATACCCCCAGCATGCCTATAGGGTTCGTTCATAAGGGGAATTAGCCTATCCGCTTTTCGCGCAGTTAAGTCGACCTGCAAAAGGTAGGCTTGAGTAAGCGAGCTCCCCGAAATAAGTAGCTTTTCATCCCCTTGACTATCAATCACTTGCACGCCCTGCAAATGACCCCCATCCAGGGGTACTCTCATTTTATTCTTTACGAGAATAATTTCAGGCTCCGAACTGAGGGCTTCAAAGGCCTTTGGCACATTTTTAACCTGCTGACCAAAACCTAAAATTGCCTGTAACCAGAGTATAGTTAATAGAAAAAATCGAAAAAATAAATTTCGCTGATTCATCGTAAATACCTGATAAGTGTGATTTTTTTAATAACTCAGCATTGTAAGAGCTACGATTTCTTGGCTCGATTCAGTTGATTATACCCCCTAAATCCGCACTAACCAATCTCAGAAATCTTTACTGGCCTGTTTTCCTTGAGAGACTTAATGGCGGCAAGTCCTATTTTTAGCGACTGTAGCCCATCGTCTCCATCAACGGGCATCATTGTACCATTTTGGAGACCTTTTACAAAATCCCCCATCTCGGTCTTATAGGCTTCCTCATACCGCTCCAAGAAAAAATGCAAGGGCAAGGCCGCGTGTATTCCTTGCTTGTTGTACAATTTATGTGAATCGTGAAAATTATTGTTGGACTGCACCATTCCTTTTGAACCGAACACTTCTACCCGCTGGTCATAACCATAGGAAGCTTCTCTGCTGTTGTCTATCATTGCCATGCTACCATCTGTATAGGTTAGGGTAACAACCGCGGTATCAATGTCGCCGACAGCACCAATAGCGGGATCAATCAACACGGCTCCCTTCGCATACACTTCCTCAACTTCCTTGTCAACTACAAAACGGGCCATATCAAAATCATGGATGGTCATATCCAAAAAAAGCCCTCCTGACTTTTCAATGTAGCTTACTGGCGGTGCCCCGGGATCTCTGCTAGTGATCTTGACCAAATGGGGCTGCCCAACAGCATCATTTTTTACCAGATCTCGCACCTTTCGGAATTCTTTATCGAACCTACGGTTAAATCCGAGCATTAATTTTACGTCAGTATCCTTGACGACTTTCAATACCTCAAGAACCCTATCCAAGTCAAGGTCTAAAGGTTTTTCACAGAAAATATGTTTTCCAGCCTTTGCGGACAACTCAACAAAATCAGCATGTGTGTCTGTTGGGGAACAGATTAAAACGGCATCAATTTCTGCAATGCCTAGCATTTCTTCGAAGGTGCCTGCCGTATTTGCAATACCCTTGTCCCTGGCATATTGCTGACATTCTTCCAAAGGGTCCATTGTCGCGACGACATCAACGCCTTCCATACGAAGCAAATTTTCCAAATGGATTTTTCCGATTCTCCCCAATCCTGCAACGGCGAAATTTATTTTTTTCATCTAAATGTTATTAATTATAGTCCTAAAGTATTAATGAAATCCCTATTGGCCTGAGCACATATTTTTGGATTCCCCATGCCAGGAAGTATATCTTGTTCCACCACAATCCAACCCCTATATTCAAGCTCCTTAAGAAGATTTACGACTCTTTTAAAATTCACTGACCCTTTTCCTAGTTCACAGAATACCCCTTTTTTTATGGCATCGAAATAATCCCCATTTACGGCGTGGGAAAGCTTGGCGGCTTCGGGATCAAAATCCTTAAAGTGTACATGCCATATTCTATCCGAATGTTTCTGCAAGGCCTCAATAGGATCCCCGCCGCCAAAAGCATAATGTCCGGTATCCAAACAGAGTCCCAATAACTTGTGATCCGTTAAGGCCATGAGCTTATTTATCTCTTCCGGTGTCTCTACATAACCGGCACAATGATGATGAAAAACAGTTCGCAAGCCATATGCGTCCTTGACCGCCTTGGCCACCTTTTCGGTGCCACTTGCATATATCTTCCATTGTGCTTCGGATAGCCCCATTTCAGCGGATATTCTTCCGGCATTCCGAGTACGTTCCGGTACGGAGCCATTGTCATCTGCCAATACAATAAAGGCATTTTCATAACCGGCCTTGTACATTAATTCCGCCACCTGCAATGCAGATTTTATTCCGGCTTCGTGCTTGTTTGCATCTGCCAAGGCAACCGGCACAAACGCGCCCAATAATTCTAAATCTCTTTTCTCAATTTCCTCTTTTAACTGCATGGGTTCTGTGGGCATATAACCCCAATCCCCAAGTTCAGTACCCAGATAACCCGTTTCCTTGATTTCATCCAAAACCTGTTCAAAACCGATTTCCTCGGCTTTTTCTTCCAGGTCAAATTCCAGGGCGCCCCAAGAGCAGGGTGCATTTGCAATTTTAATCATTTTGATTTCCTTTAAAATTTCCGAGACCATATATTCGGCCATCTTTCAATAATCACTTTGGTCTGTGTAAAAAATTCGATAGCATGCTTGCCTTGACCATGTAGGTCCCCAAAGAAACTATCTTTCCACCCACTAAAAGGAAATTGTGCCATTGGAGCGGCCACTCCGATATTGATACCGATATTTCCAGCGTCTGCCTCGTTCCTGAACCTTCTTGCATTCGCTCCGCTTCCTGTAAACAGGCATGCCATGTTTCCATAATTACCGCTGTTAACAAACTTCAAGGCTTCATCTATATTTTTCATGGAAATCAAACTCATTACCGGGCCGAAGATTTCCGTTTTTATAAGTTCTTTGTCCAAGGCCACATTTTCGAGAATTGTGGGCGTGATAAAATTGCCTTTTTCGTACCCTGGAACTGTGGCATTTCTACCGTCAAGAAGCAGCTGAGCTCCCTCGTCGATTCCTTTTTGAATCAAGCCCTCTATTCTATTTTTACTGTCTTGAGTGATTACAGGGCCCATACTTACACCCTCTTCCCAGCCGTAACCGGTAGTCCTTGATTTTACGGTTTCGTATAGCGCATCCTTGATCTGTCTTTTTTCATCATCGACAGTAATAATCGTTGAGGCAGCCAAACAACGTTGTCCGGCGCAGCCATAGACCGAGTCTGCAATAATTTTAGTAGACATTTCTATATCTGAATCAGGCAAAATGACAACAGGGTTTTTGGCTCCCCCTTGTGCCTGAACTCTTTTTCCATTAGCGGTGCCCTTTGAATAAATATATCTTGCAACAGGGGTACTACCGACAAAACTGATAGCCTTGATCGTTGGATGCTCTAAAATGGCATCTACGGATTCCTTGCCCCCATGTACCAAACTGACCAGCCCTTTGGGAATATCCAATTGATCGATGAATTCGAATATCTTCATCATGGTCAAGGGCACTTTTTCCGAGGGTTTTACTATAAAAGCGTTGCCCGTTGCAATCGCATAGGGCAAAAACCAAAATACAATCATGCTCGGGAAATTAAAGGGCGTGATGCAGGCCGCAACGCCCAAAGGTTGCCGAATCATCATCTCGTCTATTCCGGTGGCGATATCCTCAATAACGTCACCTGCCATAAGCATAGGGGTGCCGCATGCGACTTCGACGTTTTCAATGGCTCTTTGAATCTCACCTATAGACTCCCCTCTTGTCTTACCCGATTCATTGGTAATTATTTCGGCGAGGGCCTCCGTGTTTTGCTCCAAGAGGGATTTCAAATGGTACAACACTTGTACCCGTTTCATTACAGGGACTTTGCTCCATTCCTGATATGCCTTCTGAGCGGCTACAGTAGCTTTTTCAACGTCTCTTTTTGTGTCCGAACCATAAGGAACTTTTGCCAAAACTTGTTGATTGGCCGGGTTCAATACGGTTATTGTTTCTTTTGAAGCACTATCTGCCCAATAACCTGCTATATAATTTTTTAATACGTCCATTTTTTAATGCTATTGCTATTTATAAATATTTTTCCTTCATGCGTTGCTTCCAAGTAAGATATAAATCAAGATCGTAACTGTGCACAGCGCAATGGACATGGGCTTGGTATATTTCCACGACACCAATTTGACCGCACCTACATCGGTTACCTCGTACATATTCTTTCTTGGATAAAAATGCGATACCGCATACATTATTATCACATTCAATACAAACTCAATGCCCCATAAATGCACAAAGTGTATACCATGACCGGTATAACCCCAGGTCATAAAAACATAAAAACTCAGGCCGAAAAGCAAGGCTATTTTGGCCCCTAAGGCCGAAACTTTTTTCATAAAGAAACCCGCCAATAAGATCGACGCTATTGGGATAAAGAAAATACCGTTTAATTCCTGCAGTAATTGGTATAATCCATCGGAGGCATTTGCGACCATAGGCGCCGCAAAGATGGCTACCAAGGCTAAAATTGCGGAAGTTGCCTTACCAATCTTAACGAGTTTTTTATCACTACTATTTTTAGCTATGTGTTTTTTGTAAATATCTACACTGAACAAGGTTGCGACCGAATTTAAGACCGAATTGAATGTGCTCAATACCGCCCCCATGATCACAGCGGCAAAGAAACCTATCAACCATATGGGTAATACTTTTTTAACCAATTGTGGGTACACCGAATCTTGCTGATCAAAATACGTATCCTGAAAATAATAGTAGCAAATTACACCAGGTAGAATAATCACCAATGGAATCAAAATTTTAAAAAGACCTGTCAATAATAGTCCCTTTTGTGCTTCTTTTAAATTTTTGGCACCCAAGGCCCTTTGGATAATGGTCTGGTTCATACCCCAGAAATAAAGCTGGTTAATGATCAAGCCTGTAAACAATACTTCAAACGGCAAAACGGAATCGGGAGCCCCAATGACGTTAAATTTTTCAGGAGCATATTCGTAAACCTTCACCAAGCCGTCCACAATATTGTTATCGCCAATGGCCATCAGAGCGAGTATCGGAATCAATAACCCTCCGATTAACAGGCCGAATCCATTAATAGTGTCGGAATAGGCCACCGCTTTCAGCCCTCCAAAAATTGCGTAAATAGAACCGATAGTGCCGATTAGCACAACCGTAACCCATAAACCTTGGGTTTTATCCACTCCCAAAAGCTCTGAAACCCCAAACAAGCTTTCAATACCTATGGCTCCGGAATATAGTACAATCGGCAATAGGGTAACCACAAATGAAAAAATCAGAATAGCCGCGACCATGGTCCTCGTGAGGCCATCAAAACGGTTTTCCAAAAATTGGGGAATGGTGGTCAAACCCATTTTAAGGTATTTGGGCACAAAAAAAATAGCGGCGATTACCAATGCTATGGATGATGTGACCTCCCAAGCAATGACTATAAAACCATTGACATAGGAATTACCGTTCATTCCGATGAGATGCTCGGACGAAATGTTGGTTAACAACATGGATCCAGCAATAACGGTTCCGGTCAAACTTCTTCCTCCTAAAAAATAGCCTTCCGACGAACCTAGATTTGTTTTTCTTAAACTATACCAGGTAAAGAGAGCGACACCTCCTGTAAAAAGGATAAAAGAAGTGAGCGTAATTATGAGGTCGGTGTCCATTTGGTCGGTCGGGGTTTAGATATAGTATTTTTGGGTTTTCTTGTTCTTCATATACGTTTGGTACGATTCACTTACTGCCGTTTTTTCGGATACTTCTGCCACTGCAACATCCCACCATGCAAAACCGGGAACCCCTTTCTTGCGGTCAACTTCGATATATATCAAAGTAGTGTGGTCTATGGTCTTGGCCTTTTTTAGTGCAGCATTCAATTCTTTTACGTTGGAGGCTTTGATTACATACGCCCCCATACTGGCGGCATTGGCTGCATAATCGATTGGTAAAAGTCCACCGTCGAGCTGGTTGGTTTCCTCGTTTCGATAACGGTAATAAGTTCCAAAGCCCTCGCTTCCCAATGATGCGGACAAGCCTCCGATACTGGAGTAGCCGTCATTGTTCAATAAAACGATGGTCAATTTTTGTCGTTCTTGGATCGATGTCACTATCTCTTGTGACATCATCAGGTAACTGCCATCGCCCACTAACACATAAATCTCACTATCGGGACTGGCCATTTTAGCGCCCAAACCACCGGCGATTTCATAACCCATGCATGAATAGCCATATTCCAAATGGAAGCCCTTTGAATTTCTAGTACGCCATAGCTTGTGGAGGTCTCCCGGAAGGCTTCCGGCAGCACAGACCATAATATCTTTGGCATCTGAAAAGCTGTTCACGGCTCCGATAACCTCGCCCTGAAAGGCAGGCGTTTGATTCTTTTCGGCATAGATCTCGGAAACAAAGCCGTCCCAGCTCTTGTTCAATCCTTCTATTTTTTGTCGATACGCATCTGGCACCATAAAATCGGATAAATGCTTGTCTATTTCCTCAAGAATCACTTTAGCATCGCCTACCAATGGCAGCGCACCATGTTTGAAGGAGTCGAATTCCGTAATATTAATATTGATGAACTTTACTTCAGGATGTTGAAAAGCAGATTTTGAAATAGTAGTAAAATCACTATACCGTGTCCCCAAACCGATGACAAGATCAGCATCCTTAGCGATCTCAATAGCTCCTGGGGTCCCCGTTACGCCGGCAGCACCTAGGTTTTGGGGTTCATTATAATTCAGGGATCCCTTACCGGCAAAAGTTTCCGTTACTGGGATCCCTGTTCTATTAACTAGTTTTTTCAAAATTTCAGTAGCACCACTGTAGATGGTTCCACCTCCTGAAACAATCAAAGGCTTTTTACTATTTTTTATTTGGGAAATGGCTTTCTCCAACAGCGTTTGATCCGGCATTGTTCTGCCGATCTGCCAAATCCGTTTTTGGAACATTTCAACAGGGAAATCGAAAGCTTCCGCTTGCACATCCTGAGGAATACTCAAGGTAACCGCTCCGGTTTCTGCTTGTGAGATCAATACCCGCATGACTTCGGGCAAGGAAGTAATCAATTGTTCGGGGCGATTGATACGGTCCCAATATTTTGATACGGGCTTGAAACAATCGTTTACCGATATGTCTTGGGTAGAAATGGATTCTAATTGTTGCAGCACGGGAGCAACGTGCCGAGTTGCAAAAATATCTCCTGGAATCAATAAAACAGGAATCCGATTGATGGTGGCCGCCGCCGCACCGGTAATCATATTGGTGGCTCCCGGGCCGATAGAAGAAGTGCACACAAAAGCCTGTAAACGGTTTTTCACTTTCGCAAAAGCCGCTGCCGTATGTACCATACCCTGTTCATTTCGGGCCACATAAAAAGGGAAATCGGGATTTTGATGCAATGCTTGTCCAATACCAGCTACGTTACCATGACCGAGAATGCCAAAACAACCCGCAAAGAATTTATTTTGAACACCATCACGTTCTACATACTGGTTTTTTAGATATTCGATAGTGGCTTGTGCCACTGTTAGTCTTTTCGTGTCCATTTTAGTCAAAATTTAAAATCCACCATTTTTTTCAATAAAGTCCAAAGATTCCCTCAAAGTCGGCATAAAATTGGCACATCCCTTTTGAGTGACTACATGAGCACCACTGGCGTTGCCCATTCTGCATGATTTGTACAAATCCCATTCTTGCAAAACTCCATAGAGAAATCCGCTGGCGAAAGCGTCGCCCGCTCCGAGAATATTTAATATTTCTACGGGAAAACCGGGTACATCTTGCCTTAAACCATTCATTCCGTAGATAGTCGCACCATCTTTCCCTCTTTTAACTATTAAGGTTTCGATGCCGGCAGATAATAAACGTGCTATGGATTCATCGATATTCCCTTTGATCTCAGGAGCAGATATTTGTTGATCTTTTATGGTTACCTGAGATTTATTTTCCAGGGTGGCGGCCAAGATTTCCTCTTCGGTACCAATGGCAATTTTAACCTTTGGCAATACAGCACGCATTGTTATTCCGTATGCTCTGTAATCATGCCATTGGTCGGCCCTGAAATCCAAATCTAGAACTACCTGAACATTGTTTTTGTTGGCTATTTCGGCCGCGTAAAAGGTGGCGCTTCTTGAGGGTTCCATGTTCATGGCCGTACCGTTAATCAACAAAATTCTATATTCTGGAATGTTGGCCTTATCAACATCATCGATGTCGACCTGACTATCGGCAGCATTGTCCCTGTAAAATACCAATGGAAATTTGTCAGGAGGTTCAATGCCCAAGACAACCGCACTACTTCGGGCAGCATTCTTGACCGGGATGCATTGCGTATGAACTCCTTCTTTATTCAAGAAATTCACAATAAACGCTCCTACTTTATCATTTCCAACAGCCGTTAGTAAACTTGCGTTGACACCCAATCGGGCACAGCCCACTGCAATATTCAACGGAGAACCACCGACGAAAGCATCAAAGCCCTGTATGTCATTGAAAGCCGCACCAATATTCTGGGAATACAAATCGATAGATGATCTTCCGAAGGTAATAACGTCATATTTTTTAGGTTCCATTTATTGTTTTTTAATCTTGGTTCATTTCGGCAGTTACCAAGGGCAACCTTTCATCTTGTGAAGTCCATGAATTGTATATCCATTCATGATCGGGATCCGTGGTATTGGCCAAGCATTGATCCGTTCCGGCCAAAAAATTAAGATAATAGCAATGAAAACCATGTTCAGCCACTACGGGATGAAATCCTCTAGGTATCATCACAACATCATTATGTCGCGGCCTTGCAATTTCATCCAAGGACCGATCTTTGGTGTACACCTGTTGAATGGCATAGGCCTCCGGTTTTTGAAATTTATAAAAGTACGTCTCTTCTTGAATGGGTTCTAGAACGGTGCCGTCTTCCGCAAGAATACGTTCGTCGTGCTTATGTGCCGGAAACGAACTCCAATTTCCCGAGGGAGTATAGACTTCCCTTACGACAATACTATGACATCCAAAGCCGGGAGGAACTAAATCGTTGAACTGCCGTGTGGCATTGTCTCCTCCAAAAATAACTACGGGAGTCTCTTCCGGAGTAACGAATTTTGCTTCGTAATTCCCATCCGATTTGCACCAGCCATAAGCGATATCCAAATCATCACTGGTAGCCGTTAAGATAAATTTTGTCCCGCTTGGCAAGTATAATGTATGGGCTACTCCGTTGAATACGTCGGTCCGCCCATTTAGGGTTTCCCAGTTTCCTTTGTCACTTTCCACCTTGAAATTTCCACTCAACAACACAATGACCAATTCATTTTCTTGAGTGTCCCATTCCCATGTTTCGTTTAAAGCCATCTTCCTAGCCTCAAAACTAAGGTACTCCCAGTTGGCTGATTCGGGGGTAATTCGGTGGTATACGTCAGATTCTATTTTCGGTTTTACTACTAATCGAGATTCTGTGCTCATAATGTTTGATATTAGATGAATTGACTTGCTTTATTTGTGGCGTTCAAAAGGTCGAACTTCTCCACCATAAATGCCTCATAGGCCTCCATATATTTTTTACCCGGAATTATGGGGTCAAAAAGTTCAGGGCTATCCTTAAAGAATTCACGGTGTATTCGTGCCCACAACAATCTGGTGTCAGTGGCTATATTTATTTTGCAAACACCATATTTTATTGATTCTACAATTTCTTCGGATGCAACCCCCGCCGCGCCTTCGATTAATCTACCTCCGGCTCGATTAATCCTATTGATCTCCTCTTTATTTACTGCGGACCCTCCGTGGAGAACTATTGGAAAATTAGGTAATCGCTGCTGAATTTCCTTTAAAATATCAAACTGTATTCCCTGACCGCCTGAAAACTTATAGGCTCCATGACTGGTGCCCACCGCAACCGCTAAGCTATCACATTGTGTCAATTGCACAAATTTTTCTACTTCTGAAGGCTTGGTATACTTGGCTAATTTTTCATCGATCGAGATATCATCTTCAACACCGCTAAGGACGCCTAATTCTGCCTCAACAAAAATGTTTTTTTGATGGGCCTTTTGAACCACGGCCCTGGTTCTCTTTACATTGGTCTCAAAATCATCATGAGACGCGTCGATCATAACGGAATTGTAATTATTGGAAGCTATTGACTCCAGCGCATGTTCTTCATTGCCGTGATCCAAATGAACGGCATACACCGCTTTAGGATAAATTTTGGATGCCGCATCGATCATTGATGACAACATCATTGATTGTGCATAATTTCTGGCGACAGGCGTAATTTGCACCAAAAAAGGAGCATTTGCTCTTTCACCCGCTCTGAACAGACCATGAACCTGCTCCATCGTAAATACGTTTACCGCCGCAATGGCATATTTACCATAGCATTTTTTAAAGAGTTCTTTTGGCAAAACAACCATGTGAGTTCATTTAATGGCAATTATAGGGTAATCGTATCACTATAAAAAAACGACAAAAAAACGATGTTGGAAAGCATTATGAATCAAAAGACCATGCAAAGGTTTGCATAAATAAATAGGTTCTTATGACCAGCTAAAGTCGCTAAATCTTCTTTGAGGAAGCTCTTATGACCAATTCTGGTTTAAAAACTTCGCGTCGAAACCCGATTTTTGTATCCTGTTCTTCAAGGCGGTGCAATAAAATACGGGCGGAGAGCATACCTAAACTGTACACCGGCTGCCAAACTGTTGATAAGGAAGGGGTGAAGTAAGAGGAATTGGGCTGATCATCAAAACCTACTATCGAAATGTCCTCTGGAATCTTGAATTTAAGTTTTTTCGCTGTATACATCGCCGAGATAGCAATGTTATCGTTAGTGGCAAAAATGGCGTCAGGTGGTTTTTTTAATTTCAATAACTTCTTTGTGGACTTTAAACCATCTTTATGTGAAAAACCTGGTACATGCACAATATATTTCTTTTGGACCGGTATTTTATTGTTTTCCAATGCATCCAAATATCCAAGAAGCCTATGTTTGGCCGTACTCAGGTTAATAGGACCGCCCAAATGTGCAATTCTGTTACAACCGGATCGAATAAGATATTCTACAGCCTGAAATGCGCCGGAATAATCATCTACCAAAACTTTGTCAGATTCTAGTCCAGGACAGTCCCTATCGAATACAACAACTGGGATGCCACTTTTTTGCAAACCCCTTAAATGATCAAAGGTTTTGGTTTCTGAAGAGGGAGATACCAATACACCATCGACCTGGATCTGTGATAATTTCTTGACAATGGTCATCTCTTCCCTATACGATTCGTTAGACAAACATATCATAATATTATAATCCGAAGTACCAACGACATCTTGTATACCAGTAACTATAGCGGAAAAAAAATGACTGGTAATCTCAGGAACGATTACCCCTATGGTGTTCGATTTTTTTTGCAAAAGGTTCAATGCCAAAAGATTGGGCTGATAGTCCAGTTTTTTGGCCAAGGCTTTTACCGCTCGCTTGGTTTCCTTCTTTAAAGCCGGATAATCGTTCAGTGCACGGGATACCGTCGATGGGGAAATGTTCAGTTCACGGGCAATGTCGGTTAGGGTAACGCGAGCCTTCTTCATGCTGAACCGGTTTTATATTCATCCCTGTTTACCCTCATAAGAACCAACAATTACCAAGCAGCCCGTTTGTTGACTAGGATGGAATGTAATATACAAAGTACAAAAAAATAAATCATATGCCAATGCTACATTTACGATTTCCAAATCATCTTAAGGTTTCATAAAACAATTTGTAAGTGCCAAGGATATCGATTAATTACTATCCTTTGAAACACCTAGTGGTGCGCGTAAATTCCTCTATCCATCTCAAATTCTTCCGCAACAATGCAGTAAAAACTATTATCGGATTCGGCAGCTACCAATGGCTCACGACCTGCCAAGTCTTGAAGCTGTTCATCAGGAACCAAAGTATTCTTTTGATAGAATCTTGCATCTGCCTCAGCGGGGTCAACGGCACCATATGCATCGACCCAAGTTTGGTAGAAATCGGGTGTAAGGACAGGGCCATCGGGGCCCAGGCGTACCCAAACAGTTGACCCATTGCTATCATAACTTAAGGAAGTTCGTTCAATAAGCCGGCCAGAGCCGGTCCAAGTATAGACCGCTCCATTTCGAGTTCCGGACGTTGCTCTCTTGAAACGCCAAAAATGGTAGGGAAAATATCTTCTGTTCCTTTGAGTACCGCTGGGATATTGAAGTCGTCACGCTCCCAGTCATTAGAGATTACCCCATGCTGTTCCGGACCCGCACCTGAAACCATAGACGCCCAATTCGTACTACTACTTGTCGGTAACACTCCCCTCGCATTTAAGGTAAAAGCCCCTCTTTTCATCATGTCATCCAATGTGGGCGTAGTTGCATTTATGATTCCATTGGGGCTCATTGCATCTACCCCAATTACGATAACATGCCTGGCTTCCACAACTTTGGATTCATTTTTTGCTCCTTTTGTGCAGGCCATGCTCCATAGCAATAAGCCGATTAGGACAAAAGATACTATGCTAGAGGTGATTACTTTCATTGCTTGATATATTTAAACTATGGCACCACCAGCTCTTTATTTCATTCAATACCAACACTATGGCTCCTAGCGGTACATAGGTTAAAATAGAAATAAAATGCTAGACCACATTCTAATTGGAAGGTTTGCTTATGCAAAGGTTTGCATCGCATTTCCCCTTACCTTCATGCATAGTAATCCTATCTTTGTCAATACGCAGGGAAGCTCAGCGCCATTTTATATCAGCGGAGGAGTTCGATAGGGATTAAAGATTTAGCCATTATGTTCAAAAAACGCCGTTTACTAATTCTAGTATTTTGTATGGTCATGCAATTTGCTAGAAGCCAGCAATATAAAATACATTCGCATAACGACTACCAACAAAATGTGCCGTTCTGGAACGCTTATGCCAATGGGCTCAACTCAATCGAGGTAGACATTTTTCTAAAGAACGATACGCTGTTCGCAACCCATGGCGAGTTGGAAATCGTAAAAGACCGTACTATAGAAAATCTGTATTTACAGCCCATCGAAAAAGCCTTGGCCTTACAGTTGAACCCGCAACAGGAGCTACAGTTATTGGTCGACATAAAATCTGATGCCTATGCTACGATGAAAGAACTGCTTACAGCTTTAGAGCAGTATCCGGATATTATTCATAATGACAATATCTCCATAGTCATCTCAGGCAATCGGCCAAAACCCAGCGAATATCTGAATTATCCCGAATACATAAAATTCGACCATCAAAGTTTGGAAAGCCCTAATGAAGAAAAGCTTTGGGATAAAATTGCCTTGATCAGTCTAAATTTTAAAATGTTTTCACCTTGGAACGGAAAAGGAAGATTGACCGAGGTTGATTATGAAAAGATTAAAGGGATAATCGATAAGGCCCACAGCTATGATAAGCCTTTCCGATTTTGGGGTGCCCCTGATTCGAAAACGGCATGGAAAGCATTTAAGGATCTTGGTGTCGACTTTATCAATACGGATTTGCCTTATGCGTCTTCGTCTTATTTGAACACGCTTGACCAACGCGTTTATTATAACAAGGTGACTTCGGAAGTATATTCGCCAAATTTCGAGTCTGATCAAAAGAATACCCCTGTCAAAAATATTATTCTGCTGATAGGTGATGGCAATGGGTTGTCGCAAATTTCTTCCTCGGTTCTGGCCAATGGCGGAGATTTGACCCTTACGCAGTTAAAAAGCATTGGATTATTAAAAACACAATCGGCAGATGATTTTACAACCGACTCGGCCGCCGCAGGCACGGCTTTGGCTACTGGGAAAAAAACCAACAATCGCTCTATTGGTGTGGATCCAGCTGGACAACCCTTGACAAACATTACCGAACTTCTTTTTGAACATGGTTATGTCTCGGGATGCATAACAACGGATAACATAACTGGTGCGACTCCGTCTGCTTTTTATGCCCATAGAAAAGATAGATCGGATTCAAATGGTATCATTTCAGATCTGTCAAAAAGCAAACTTTCTCTTCTAATAGGCGGAGGTGCTGAAGCGTTTGAAAAGGAAACGGCCGAGATGGGCTTTACATTATTAGAAGGTATTAGTGCCATTGCCCAGAGTAAAGAAAAAAGGGTAGGCCATTTTATTTCAAATGAAGATGCACCAAGTATTCTTGAGGGCCGCGGAGCGCTATTGGCAGCAGCTACAAAAAATGGATTGGCTTTTTTGAAAGCTAAGAACGCTCCCTTCTTTTTAATGGTCGAGGGTGCAAAAATAGATAGCTATGGTCACCTAAATAATGTGTCCGGTATTGTATCAGAGGGCATCGATTTTGATCGGGCGATAACCGAAGCGGTCAAATTTGCCGATGCCAACGGAAATACATTGGTCATTGTAACCGCAGATCACGAAACTTCCGGGTTCAGTATCCCACAAGGGAATCTTGAAAATAAAATGATCGAAGGAGACTTTACCACCCAGGATCATACAGGTACTATGGTACCCATATTTGCCTATGGCCCGCATTCCCATGAATTTCAAGGGGTTTATGATAACAGTTCTGTTTTTGGAAAAATTCTTAAAGTGCTTAATATTGGGGTAAATTGAGCTAAAGTATTTTACTTTGTACTTTTGGTCGCTATTTCAATTGGATAGATGCTTTTTTCCACTCCATATCAATAGTTTTTAAAATGAATTATAAGTGTGTGATTTTTGATTGTGATGGTGTTTTGGTGGACAGTGAACTCATTACCGCCAAGGTACTTGTTAAGATGGCCAACAATTTGGGCTTACAACTCGATTTGGATCTTTTCGCTAAGGAATTTATGGGGAGGTCCTTAAATGATATCATGCAACATCTAGATATACTAACCAATGGTCATTTACCATCAAATTTTGAGTCAGAATATAGGAGGCTAACTTATAAGGCCTTCAGCACTGAACTCAAGCCTATAGAAGGCATTCAAACCGTTCTTCAAAATCTTAAAATTCCGTTTTGCGTCGCCTCAAGTGGCCCGCTTGAAAAAATAAAAAACAATTTGACGACAACGGGATTGATCGATTCCTTTCAGGATAGCATTTTTAGTTGTTATGAAATACAGCGTTGGAAGCCCAACCCGGATATTTTTCTTCATGCCGCCAAAAATATGGGGTTTACACCAAATGAATGTGCCGTAATAGAAGATAGTACCGTTGGTGTTCAAGCAGCAAGAGCAGGAGGTTTTGATGTTTTTATGTACGCTAAAAATGGTCATATCCACGATGTTGGAATGCAAGAAGCTATAGTTTTTGAAAATATGAGTGAATTGGGAGTACTGCTTGCTAGATCCATCTCAAATTAACATTACGGGCCTTTTCCAAGGCCTCATGTGTTCGTTTACGACTCCTATGACTAAGCTAAATCTACCACTACTTAAAGAAGAAAAACTAGAGACTTCGTTAATCAAGTTGATTAAACGCCCTTCGCTATCTTCAGGTCAAATGAAACAAGTGCATTAAGAAATCGATTCCAATGCTCAATTTTCGTTCACCTACCAGACCATCATGGCATCATGAAACAACCTGGTGAGGTCTTCCGCATCTGCAGGGCGAGGAGAAAGTTTGGTTACGCGATGTTGCGGCAAGGTCCCTGCTACCAAGGCCGGAATATCTTCCTCGGTGTAGCCTATGGCCGACAAGCCGTTCGGGATTTTCAGTTCCTTCATCAAAACTACGATTTGGTTTGCCAATAAGGGGCCCGCTTCGCTAACCGGATCTTTGACTTTAGATATATCGGCACCCATCGATGCAGCGCCTTGCAGATGTCTTTCGGGACAAGCCGAACCTGTAAAACGAAAAACGGCTGGGGCATTTAGGATGACTGACATACCATGTGGCACAATGGGATAATCCAAGGCTAGACCTTCTGGACGAAAGGTTTTCACCATCCCCGAAACAGGATATGACATACCATGACATAGGTGAACACCGGCATTTCCGAATCCCATTCCTGCCATACTAGAAGCAAGTATCATATTACTCCGTGCTTCATCATCATGTGGATTGTTAAAGGCCCGCACAATATATTTTGTCGTTAATTCCACCGCTTTCAATGCCCACATATCGCTGATTGGATTGTTGCCCTGATAGGCAGGGCGATAAATTGGCCGTTGTGGGCGCGGACGCTCATAAAAAGGGAGGGCCGTATAAGATTCTAATGCATGGCACAGTACATCCAGACCAGATGCCGCTGCGATCACGGCGGGCATGCTGCGGGTATTTTCGGGATCGACCAAACCAAGTGTCGGTTTCAGATAGCGATGGGCAATCCCTGATTTGGCATTCTGCTCAGTGAGATCCATGATGGCTACGCCAGTGGTTTCGCTACCCGTTCCAGCCGTTGTCGGAATAGCGATTAAGGGTTTTACAGGGCCGGGAACGGGTTTCCCTTGGCCGATTGGAGCATTGATATAGGCATAGAAGTCGTCAGGATAGGTTGCATAGAGATTGGCGGCCTTCGCCGTATCAATGGTTGAACCACCACCTACTGCCACATAGCCTTCATAGTTACCTGCTTGGGCAACCGCAATCGCTTCCTTAATGGAAATATCAGTTGGTTCTACCCGCACTTGATCAAAAATATCGAATTCAACCCCTTCTTTACTTAGTGATGCCATGACCGTTTGCACCGGTTGGAGGTTTCGTAAATGGGCGTCTGTAAAAAGCAATACTCTTTTGATACCCATATCGGCGAGATCCATACCGACCTCCTTGGTAACGCCTGGCCCAAAACGTAAGTTTGAACTGGCCATTTGTACTGCATATTCTTTTTGCATAGTAGTTTGGTTCTATATTTCTGTTAATTCACTTGTAAAAAATAAGGCGTCTAAATGAAATAAGCTATCCTGCTACTTTCCTTCGTTTGGGAAACATTTACAGCTAGTTATTAACTCTGATTAACCAAGATAATGAATTAATATCTTGGCTTACAAATTGTTAAAGAACTGAGCAAAAATATACGCTCACATGAGACCGTGCTGCAGAAGTAGTTGTTGTTTGCAATGAAAGCTAAGGTGTTCGTGCATGGTTTGGCACGGTTGGGCTGTCGAATCGGGTTTAGGTAATCCTGAAGTTTAATTAGCGGTATCAATTAAACCATTTCCAATTTGATCTTTGATTTAAACTTTTGTCCCATTCCAAATCCTACCATAATTTACCCACGTCTAGACGCTGTCTAATTTTTGTGGAGTTCTGGTGGCTCACCATCATGTAAAAACAGAATAGGACGCACCTACTTTTTGGTTTGGAATCAAATACTATCAATTAGCTGCCTTTAAAAAAGAAGAAGCTTCATTTGTGGTACCCAATTAAAAAAGCCGAATAAACTTGGGTTATCTCGGCTAGCAATTCGCGTTGCCAAAAATAGAAAATCCAACCATATCTACATGGGCCATTATGTGAGTTTGAAAGGCTGACATGAAAAGAAGAAAATGGTCTGAAAATCATATCACAATGCAGCCGATCTTAATAATCTATTAGCTTCCAAATTATCCGAGCATTACAACTATTTATCAAGGCGTCTGTCAAAACCCAATTTAAAAAAACCAAAAGCATCATATCAATTTGTTTAATCATAACTAAATATAGTTAAACATTCCTTATCTTTACGTAAACATTTTCAGCAGGGAATTGCGCATAAATTCATTTATTATGCTTGGGCTATTTAAAAAGAATTCAGAGAAAGATAAGTTATATGAAAAATATCAAAAACTGACCAAAGAAGCGCATGGCCTTTCTACCGCAAACAGAAAACGAGGTGACCAAAAGGCTTACGAGGCTGAAG
>JARFRH010000102.1 GCA_029287355.1 Maribacter sp.
CCTTTACTCACGGCAATAGCATCGATATCGCTTAAGGTCAATGAAGCTTTTTGCACAACTTCTTGAATAAAAACATGCAGTTGTTCCGAATGCGAATAATTAGGTGTGTCGTGTTCTTTTAGCGCGATCACATTGCCATTCTTGGCAATACTGACCGAACAATTGGTGGTCGCTGTTTCGAGATTTAAAATAATTGCCATAGCCCGTCAAAAGTAACGCTAATTCGAGCCAAAAAAAAGGCCTGTAAAATTCTTTCGAACCCCACAGGCCCATCAATTAAACACTAACTTTTAATTTAATTGAATAGGAAGTCCAAAG
Organism: Maribacter sp.; assembly: GCA_029287355.1. Classification (GTDB taxonomy): domain Bacteria; phylum Bacteroidota; class Bacteroidia; order Flavobacteriales; family Flavobacteriaceae; genus Maribacter_C. Next base: position 319 of record JARFRH010000102.1, read on the forward strand.
TAGAACTCCAACACTTTCAATCTAAATATATAATCATATTTGGTTCTTACCACAACGGCTTCGGCATCATCAACTCTTGATTGTGCTTGGTTGAAATCAAAAGCATTCATCAAACCAACCTCATAGCGTTCTTTCGAATAGTCGTATGCTAAACGTCTTGCCTCCAATGTTTTTTGGGCTGCTTGGTAAGCCTTAGCGAAACTCTTCACATCAACATAGGCTTGGTTTACATTAGTCTCCAGTGCGAGCTTATTCTGTTCCAGCTGCAATTGCGCCTGTTGAACGTTAATTTCCGAACGCCTGATATTGTTTCTATTGGTAAACCTATTAAATATAGGCACATTAAGTTGCACACCATATGAAATTCCATCATTTAACCAGAGCTGCTCTTTAAAACTCTCTCTCTCCAACATTCCCGTAACGTTATTGAATCTTTCCTGATCAGAATACCTTGTGTTATAGTTGAAAAAAGCTCCTAGAGTTGGCCATAGTGCTCCTTTAGAAATCTTCAAATCTTGTTCGGCTAATGTTACATTGCTCTCCGAAAATTTGATGTCATTGCGAAAGGTAAGCGCAGTGGCAAAAATCTCCTTGGGGGTTCGGTCCATGACTTCAGAAGGCGGCACCTCCAAATCCATATCCGCTACATCAAAATTCTCATAATCCGTTATTTGCAACAATTGAGCTAAATTGATGCGCGAAATCAAGACTAAGTTCTCGGTATTTACAATTTGTTGCTCTTGCCCAGCGGCAGTTGCTTCTATTTCCAATAAATCCCCTTTTGGCAGAACTCCGGCTTCAACTAACTCAGCAGTTCTTTTCATGTCTTGTTCGGTTACGGCATACTGGGCTTGCTGTGTAACCAAGGTCTCTTTGTTTGAAATTATACTCAAGTAGGAATTAGCCACATTCAAACGAATGTCATCTTTTAAATCATCTAATCTATATTGATTTGCAAGGGCATTCATTTTCGCTCGCCTAAGCCTATTTATGTTTCGCAAACCATCAAACAGGTTGACTGCGGAGGTAATACCGCCATTTGCCGTCAATATCGTTGTAGTTACGGGCTGGTTGTTCGTAGGGTCGAATGAAAGACCTGTATTTGCTGAGCTGCTGATTTGAGCATTGGCATTCGGCAAAAAATTACCTACCGCATCTGAGTGGTCAATTTTAGCATTCTCCAAGTCTAGCTCGAATTGTGCAATGGAGATATTGTTCTCTTCGGCATAAATTACACATTCTTCAAGTGTCCATTTCTTTTGTTGGGCGAAGACCATGCCTATTGAAAATACCAGCACTAAAGCGGTTAGTCTAAATTTCATGTTGTGATTTTTTGATTATTGATTGATGATCTACTCTTCTGTTTCTTCGTTCTCTTCATCTTCTTCATCGCCTTTCTTTATGGGCTCGGTCTTATTCCATTCCTTGACGCTATCCTCTTCGGTTAATCCTGAAACGATTTCAACATTTACCCCATCTGAAATCCCGATTTCAATATCCTTTCTCTCAAACTTCTGTTCTTCTATAGAGCCTGTGGCAACTTCTACGAAGGGTTTACTGGTGTCTTTATCAAATTGTAATAAAGCCTCTGAAATAACCAGAATATCGTCTTTCCTCTCAAGTACTATAGAAGCATTTGCACTATATCCAGCACGAATGAAAATATCATCACTTACCTCAACATCTCCTTCTATCTTAAATTGAACTGCTCCGGTTTCCTCTATTCCTTTTGGCGCAATGAATTTTAATTTTGCATCCAGCTCAGCTCCTTCAATTGCACCCAGACTAATTTTCAAAGGGGTACCTACCTTTAGTTTGCCTACTTCACCTTCATCAACTTTTCCTTCAAAGATCATTTTACTTAAGTCTGCTATGGTAGCAATGGTAGTACCGTCATTGAAATTATTACTTTGTATCACCTGATCTCCTTCTTCTACGGGTATTTCTAAAATGGTACCTGCTACCGTAGCGCGAATATTTGTATTTGCCGTGGCCGAACCACCAGCAGAACCTCTTCGTATGATCTGATAATCTGCTTGTGAGTTACTTAATTCTTGTTCTGCTTGATCTAATTGCAGTTGTAGATTATTGAAGTCTTGACTTGAAATCACACCTTTGTCAAAAAGCGCTTTATTTCTGTTGTATTCGATTTTCGTATTGTTCAATGCTATTTCGGCATTGCGAACCCTACCGCGGGCTTGGTTTAGTGACTGCTCATTCGGAACGATCTTAATCTTGGCAATCAAATCACCGGCCTTTACTTTGACCCCTTCTTCCAAATATATCTTCTCTATTATTCCTGAAATTTGTGGTTTGATTTCGACTTCATCTTCTGGAATCACTTTGCCGGTGGCAACGGTTTTTCGCTCAATACTGGAAATAAATGGTTTTTGAGTTTCATAAGTGATTGCGGATTTACTGTTCGATTTAATAAAAAACACAGCCGCCCAAAGTGCTCCGAGTACGAGCAATGCAATCAATACGTATTTTACGATTTTATTCATTTTATATGTGTATTTGTTGTTTAGTGGTTTATTTATTCTTCTCTTAATGCGTCTATAGGCCTTATACTAACCGCTCTTTGTGCGGGTATCAATCCAATAAGAATACCCATAGTGACCATCAAAAAGAGCGACATTAGTACATAAGGTATTGGTACGGTAGGATTGGTATAGGGAAAATCCCCATCCCCAAAAGCGGCTCCTAAACCCCAAAGGGTAGCGGCACCACATATAATTCCAATGATACCCGCCAATAAGGTAAGTACCAAAGCCTCGATAATGATTTGATTTCTTATTTCAGATGGCGTAGCCCCTAGTGCTCTTCTTACGCCCAATTCTTTGGTTCGTTCTTTTACGGATATCAATAGAATGTTACCAATACCTATTACGCCCGCAAGAATGGTAGCCATACCCACGATGAGCGACAAAAATGTTAGCCCGTTCGAGAACCCAAATATTTTTTTAAAAACCTCGCCGAGATTAAATCCCCCTATTGCCTTCTCATCTGTAGGGTCTACCTTGTGTATACGCCTCAAGGTCGCTTTTATGTCCTTTTCAGCTTGTATCACGTCAGCATCATCAAAGGCAGCGATGGTGAGCCATGAAACATTATCACCAGTGTTATATAACTTTCTATATGTGGTAAAGGGTATGAAGATATCGCTATCATTATCGAAAGGGCCACCGCCGGCAAACTTATGTACACCCACGACTTGAAAACTCACATCTTCAATGGCTAGATAGCCCCCAATGGGGTCTTCATCTTCATCAAAAAGTTCCTTTTGAGTGCGTTCCCCGATTACGCAGACCTTACGTTCTTGGTCAATGTCGGCATCATTGATAAACCGGCCTCCATCGTAAATCTTTTTAGGTGCAATTTTCGTGAACTCGGGAAAATCACCAAATACCGAATAATTACCTGAACGTAGACCTCGCTTTACTATTCCTGGTTCACTTCCGAAGAATCCCTTAACATTTCTGGGTGCTATAGCCATTATTTCAGGTACTTGTTGGCGCAGCACCTTGACATCTTGCAATTTCAATTGTATTTGACGCCCCGTTTTGAAACCTGCATAGGGTTTGCTGGTGCTAGACGCAACAATGAACATACTGTTTCGAGCTATGGACTCAAATTCTTTTTCAAAACCATTGTCGAGTCCTTTTGATGCCCCTGAAAGTCCTATATAGATATAGATGCCGATGAATACCCCGATCATCGTCAAGAATGTACGCAGTTTATTCTTCCGAATTGATTGAAAGATTTCGTTCCAAGTATCCCTATCAAATAGTTGTCTCATCTTATTCGTCTCTTAATGCCACAATAGGTTTGATTCTCGCAGCCTTTCTCGCGGGAATATATGCGGCCAAGGTGACGCAGATGACCAAGAGTATGGTGACAAAAATGGCCGTTCCTGACTTATTCGCTGG
>JARFRH010000141.1 GCA_029287355.1 Maribacter sp.
CATACATACCGAGAGTTCGGGAAGTATTGACGATGCCACCCCAGATTTTTCGAGCCTCCCAAATTCGCCCGTAAGCCGAATTGTTTTGAAAACCGATAACAAAGGCAACCGCGGTTCCAATTAGAGCGAGAGGCGTCCAAGGAATTTTGAACCACGACAGATTTAGAAAGTAATAGGCAGCGACACATGCCGTAATGATTACTATAAAAAGCAAGGTCTCGAATCGAGTCCACATTAGCATTTCCAAAGCGCTATATCTATTTTTTGTTTGCATCTAGTCATAAATTAATTAGAATTCAATTCTCCCACTCCGTATGAAAAGTACCTTCCCTATCCATTCGCTCATAGGTATGTGACCCAAAGTAATCTCGTTGCGCCTGAATCAAGTTCAAGGGCAATCTTGAAGACGCATATGCATCAAAATAGGTCAATGAATTAGATAATCCCGGAACAGGGATGCCATTTTTAGCGGCATACGAAACCAGTTCACGAGCAGCATGCACGGTGCTTTGAACTTTCTCCACAAAGGTTGGTGAAAGCAATAGATTTGGCAAGTTACCGTCGGCTTTAAAGGCTATGGTAATATCGGCCAAAAGTCCCGCACGAATGATACAACCTGCACGCCAAATTTTGGCGATTGCGGAAATGTTCAATTCGTAACCATATTCTTTTGAGGCATCGGCTAACTGATGTAGGCCTTGCGCATAAGTAATGATAAAGGAGAAATATAAGGCTTCTTCCGCAAGAGTTTCAAGTCGATCCTTGTCCATAGGTTTTACTGTTGGCCTATCGTAAAGCTTATCCGCCTGTAAACGCTCTTCTTTTAATGCGGAGATTTCTCTCATGCTGACCGCGATATCAATTGAAGGTACGGGAATACCTAAATCCATGGCATTTTGTGAAGTCCATTTTCCAGTACCTTTTTGCTTGGCTCTATCTAAGATTTTGTCGATCAATCGACCCTCGGCCAACTCATCATCCTGTTTGAAAATCTCAGAAGTAATCTCTACTAAAAAGGACTGTAATCTGCCGGTATTCCATTTGGCGTAAGTTTGGTGGAGTTCATCATTATTGAATTCGCCGCCCTTTTTCAGTAGATCATATATTTCGGAAGTCAATTGCATGAGTCCATATTCGATACCGTTATGCACCATTTTGACATAGTTTCCGGCTGATTTCGGTCCTAAATAGGTTACACAAGGTTCTCCTTGGTACTTTGCGGATACGGCTTCGAAAATGGGTTTTACATGTTGATAGGCTATGCGATTGCCGCCGGGCATGATACTGGGGCCTAATCGTGCCCCTTTTGCACCGCCGGAAACCCCTGCTCCGAAGAAATGAATTCCTCTTTCTGCCAGATAGGATTCCCGACGGTCCGTGTCCGTAAAAAAGGAATTTCCTCCATCAATAATGATATCATCTTTATCTAAAAGGGGAAGAAGGCTTTCGATGAGGATATCAACTACTTTTCCCGCAGGAACCAATAACATAATCTTTCTTGGGGTTGCAAGTGCATCCACAAAAACCTTGGCATCGACGGTAGCATTTACTTTGTGAGTATCGCCTCCTTCTTCAATAAGGGCATTTACTTTTTCCGAATCGAGATCATTTCCGAAAGCCGTAAAACCGTTATCAGCAACATTTAAAATAAAATTGCGCCCCATGACGCCTAAACCGACTAGTCCAAAATCGTAAGTTCCTTCCATTAAAAATTCTATTTATTATTCTCTCCCACGAAGATGGGAACCCTTTCGTTTTGCGATATAGGTGAAAGTTTTCTCAAATAATATCGCTTTAATCAAAAATAAATGAAATTATCGAGACGGCTTATTAACTTAGGGTAAAGTCGTTGTGATTGCTTTTTCTTTTCGATACATTTAGAGCTCTAAACAAGAAAGCGATACATGGACAAGACTTCAAATCAAATGCTCATTATTTTTGGAGCTTCGGGTGACCTGACAGCACGAAAATTAGTACCTGCAATTTACAATTTGCACCAAAATGGTCATTTACCGGAGAATTTCGTTGTACTCGGCGTCAGTCGTAGTAATCTCTCTGATTCCGATTTTCGAAGGAAAGTAGTGGCGGAAAGCAAATACCTTAAGGAGAAATTGGAGGATGTCGGTCAGGATTTTATAGACCGATTTGCGGATAAACTTTTTTATGAAGATTTAGGCAAGGATTATGATACCTGTTACAAAGGCCTTCAAAAGAGAATTACCGATTTGAATTCTGAGTATGGCACCGAGGAGAACTGTATTTTTTATTTGTCAACTCCTCCAAGTTTATATGAGACAATTGCCAAGAATCTTTCTGAAGTAGGATTAAACGATGAAAACATAGGCTGGAAGCGTTTAATCGTAGAAAAACCTTTCGGGTATAGTTTAGACAGTGCAAAAGCCTTGAATAAAGGACTTCATAATTATTTTGAAGAATCGCAGATCTATCGGATCGATCATTACTTAGGCAAGGAGACGGTACAGAATCTTTTAGTGACTCGTTTTGCCAACAGTATTTTCGAACCCCTTTGGAACAGGAATTATATAC
>JARFRH010000170.1 GCA_029287355.1 Maribacter sp.
ATATAGAAAAGCGCCAAAACAACCGCCATAGTAATGTTCTTAATTGCCACCTCAATGGTCATGTCGTGGTTGTTTTCTTTTGAAGGTATTCCACAAATGATGACAGACACAATTTTGGACAATGTGAGCAATCCCATCGTGATCTTTTTGATTATTAACATTGTTTTACTAATTGTAGGCACCTTTATGGATATGACTCCGGCAGTGCTAATTTTTACGCCCATCTTTTTACCGGTGGCAATGACTTTAGGCATGCATCCCGTTCAATTCGGAATGGTAATCGTTTTGAATCTCTGTATCGGTATTTGTACGCCTCCAGTAGGCACATTATTATTTGTTGGAAGTGGGGTTGCGGAAGTGCCGGTCACGAAAGTGATTAGGCCCCTGTTGTCCTTGTTAGGCGCTATGACCGTTGTACTTTTCTTAATAACTTATTTTCCTGAGATATCACTTTGGTTGCCAAGGGTATTTGGTTTAATAGACTAATGATTTAATTGGCATCGTAATTTTACAAAAAACATGCTCTTCGGATTCCTATGCGAGCAGCGGTAGAAGATGATAAGATGTGAACTGAATCATAGGCAATCAAACCAAAATTTAATGCGGAGTATACGGAATAGGCATTAAAGACCATTTTCAAAAAACGCGGTCTCGTCTCTCAGGGTTTTAACGAATTTTGAACGGTTTAATTTATGGGGTTTATGTCAAAACCCCCAAATCTTTTCGAATACTTTTTGATGCTTTATAAAAGCAAATCGCACCGAGAAAGCTTGCAATCACGGCATTACTGAGTGACCAGCGTAAAGCATCAACACCCAGAGTAGGTTGAAGCACGTCACTCAACACACCTCCAACAAAAGGGCCTAGTCCAAGACCGATAATATTAAGAACAAAAAATAGAATAGCAGAGGCTAAGGCGCGCATTCGAATGCCCACAATACCATGGGTAAGTGCGATACAAGGTGCCAAAAATAGCGAGTTCAAAAATGCCGGTAGCACAATGGCAATCAATGTGGTATTCTTACCTGTTGCGAAATATGCTACTAATGAGAAAGGAATAGCCAAAATAAGGGCCAAAGCCGGAAGCCAAAGGTACCACCGTCTGTCTTTTCTCGAATGTCGATCGGTAAGATAACCCCCCATGAAATAGCCTAAGCCACTACCTATTCCGAAAATCAAGGAGAGCCAAGTACCAATTTCACCGCTACTCATACCGTGAACCCTTGCCATAAAAGGGGGTAGCCACGAAGTTGCCGTATAATTAACATAGGCGGCTAGACCCGCACCAAGAGCTATATATCGAAACGATTTTTTTTCTCGAAGAAGCCGGAATACATCTTTCATGGAATGATGCTGATCAACAACAGTATTGCCCTTTTCAGAAAGTCCGCGGGGTGGTTCCTTTATCGTAAAACGCAGAATAAATGCGAAGAGGATTCCCGGGATACCCACCACCAGAAAAGCAGTTCGCCAACCGAAATACTGATCTATCCATCCGCCAAGTAGGAAGCCAATTAATATACCGATAGAGATTCCTGTCGAATAAATTGCCAAGGCGGTGGCCCTTTTTTTAGCGGGAAACAAATCTGAGATAATCGAATGTGCGGGAGGACTTCCCCCTGCTTCGCCAATTCCAACCCCGATTCGAGCGAGGAGCAGTTGTATGAAATTTTGTGCGGCTCCAGAAAGTGCGGTCATGGCACTCCATATGGTTAAGGAAACAGCAATGATATTTCTTCGGTTTCCCTTGTCCGCTAATCTCGCAATGGGTATTCCGAAGGAGACATAAAAAATAGCGAAAGTGAATCCCGACATTAATCCAAGTTGGGTATCCGAGAGGTTCAGTTCTTGCTTTATGGATTCCTGTAAAATGACCAAAATCTGCCGGTCGATAAAATTGAAAACATAAACCGTGGTCAAGATAAATAGCGTGTAATTGCGATACTTGTTGGTTGAATTGGCGGTTTGGTCGGTCATCTGGTCTGTTCAAAGTCTTTTTAGACTTTTGTGGTCTTTCTGAAGGTACTTATTTTTACGCAGATAGCGCTTTTATACCCGCTATTTTCGATGGATACATATAATGTATTTGACGAAAATTTGGTAACCCTTTTTTAACAAAATGCCTATATTTATAATCGGCTCAAAAATGTTTTGGCTCGAAATAAATACAAGCTCAAAAGTGGATTCTCTGCAAAACCTTAAAAATAAAATCCTCTCATACACGAAAGTTGACGAAGAGCCTTTGGATTATTGGTTGTCGTTTTATGAGAAAATCGAACTTAAAAAGGGAGAATCGCTCATTTCAGCTGGGCAGGTGGTTACCCATTTTTACTATTTAGACTCAGGATGTATCTACTATTACAAAATGCAGGATGGTGAAACTAAGGTGTTGGAATTTTATACGGACGATGTTTTTTTTACTGATTTGCCAGCTTATGTGAAAGGCGCTCCATCAAGGTATTTCCTCAGGGCCACAGAAGACACGACGGTTTATGCCATCAAAAAATCAGATACTGAAAAGTCTTTTGATAATTCACACCAATTAGAGCGATTCGGCAGATTATCTATGCAAGAGGCCTTTATAAAATCATACAGTCGAGTGGAACGCCTGAACAGCCGTACAAACGAAGAGCGGTATGTAAGGCTTTTGGAAAAAAGACCTGGACTCCTTCAAAGAGTACCCCAGTACCTCATTGCCTCATACTTGGGGCTAACTCCGGTAGGTCTTTCTAAAATTAGAAAAAGATTGATGAGGGCTTAGTCAAATGCTACCCTACATTGATTTCAACTTCTTCGTCAAGCCGATATTTTTTTAAGGAGGTTTTATTAAACCAGTTTAATGAGTTTCGTTTGAAATAATTTTAACTTGAGAAACAATAATCTATAAAGAGGAGATTCGTCATGGCAAACCAATATGTTGATTTAGAAACGCTAAAATTCTTGCTATATCATGTGCATGGGGTACAAGAAGTGCTTGATCAAGAAAGATATACTGACTACGATAAAGAATCGATAGATCTTTTGTTGAATTCGGTAAAGGATTTTTCCGATAAAGAACTGTTTCCATTTTTCAGGGAAATGGATGAGAACCCTGCCCATTTCAAAGATGGCGAGATTGTAGTACACCCTCAGGTGAATAAGTATATGCAAGCTGGTGGTGAGATGGGTTTTATTGCTGGGTCTTTCCCTTATGAAAATGGTGGAATGCAATTACCGGCCATGGTATCACACGCCTCTGCTTTTATACAAGATGCAGCCAATAACCATATGCCAGGTTATATAG